>NZ_JBHIMK010000002.1:0-18744 GCF_042194085.1 Bartonella sp. MU70NMGDW | reverse complement strand
ATACGCCGCATTCCAAGGCGTCCAACGAGTTGAGAGTTAAAGAAAGATGATAGAGCTTGAAATGCAGCACCAACTGCAAAGGCAATAGGGAACCAAAGTCCTAGATTATAGATCCCTTCATACGTTTGTTGTGATGTATTAACGGCAGTAAAGATACAGCCTAAAATAATCGAAGTTGCTAGTGTATAGCAAAGTGTTGTGCGATTGGTTATTACAATCCATAAATTATGTTTGACTGAAGAAAAGGAAAGAGAGCGTTGCGCATAAAGAGTTTCCGGCAAGCGGAATTGAATCCAAATCATCAACCCGAAACCAATCATTGCCATGAATATGAAAATAAATTGCCAGTTTCCAAACAGTAAAATGATCTGTCCTGTTGCTGGTCCAATCATTGGTGCAATAAGGAAAACCATCATCACGATAGACATCACTTCTGCCATTTTCCGACCACTATAGAGATCACGTACAATGGAAACTGTGAGCACGCGCATAGCAGCTCCTCCCATACCTTGTAAGGCACGCAAAATAAGCAAGAGAGAAAAATTTGATACAAAGGCAGAACCAATCGCTGCAAATGAATACAAAGCAAGACCAATAAGAATAATCTTACGGCGCCCATAACGATCACTTATGGGACCAAAAAATATCTGTGTGACGCCATAGCTGATAAGATAACTAGAAATGATATAATGCTGATCGTTTTCATTGATAACATTTAAACTGTTTAAAATGTTGGGCATAGCTGGCAACATAATATCAACAGCTATAGAATTGATGGCCATGAGTGAAGCAATGAGAATAACAAATTCTTTATAGCCAATTTTTTCTCTAATCGCATCACTATGCTTTTGTTCGTCGACTGAATATGACATATGCACCCTTTTAATAAAAGTTTCGACTGAACACGATTCTATAAGAAGCAAATAAAATGAGAGACATCTATGATTTATTGCAAGGAATGTCTTTTTCCTTTAGCAGTTCTTGCAATTCGTTATTTTGAAACATTTCTTTAACAATATCACAGCCGCCAACAAATTCACCTTTGATATAGAGTTGCGGAATTGTTGGCCAATTTGAGTAGTCTTTTATCCCTTGACGCAATTCGTTAGAAGTTAAAATATTAATTCCTTTATAATTTAACCCTAAATAATCAAGGATTTGAACGACCTGCCCAGAAAATCCACATTGTGGAGCGTCAGGCGTTCCTTTCATGAATAAAATGACATCATTTGTTTTAATTTCGTTGTCAATAAAATCATGAATAGTAGTCATCTCTATTCCTCAATAGTATAAATTCTTGGAAGTGTGCATTCACGCTCATATTATTTCTAATAGTATTGAGTGAATGAATGCAAGAAGAAATTTTTAAATTATTTGGGAATACTCGTTTGCAGTGCTAAAGCGTGCAAGTCATTTCCCATATTGCCTTTAAGAGCATCATAAACCATTTTATGTTGTTGAACACGGGTTTTACCACGAAAACTTTCAGAAATAACTTCTGCAGCATAATGTTCTCCATCTCCAGCAAGATCACGAATTGTTACAGTAGCATCAGGAATGCCTTCACGAATAAGCGTTTCAATTGCATGGGCACTCATTGCCATCATTATTCTCCTATGTATTCATTTCTTATAAAGGCTGTTGCTTAAGAGAAAAAACAATTTTTATTCTTCACCCATAAATTGTGGAAACCAGTTTTCATAGGCTTTTGTGAGTTTGTCTACTGAAAGTGTTAATATCCCATCTATATTGAGAGAAGTCCCCTCAACTTGACCTAGCTCTGTTAAAGTAACTGTATTGATTTGTGCACGCTCTTTAAGACTATTGAGAGAGTGAGGTTTGACGGCTAAAAGATAACGTCCTTGGTCTTCTCCAAAAAGTTCTGCATGATGGGGTGATTTATTGCTTAACGTTACTTTGATTCCTTTACCTGCTTTAATCACCATTTCGGCAAGTGCTATCGCCAATCCCCCGTCAGAAAGGTCATGGGCAGCGTGAATAAAACCGCTATTAATGGCATCTCGAACAAATTGACCATGTTTTTTTTCAAGTTGTAAATCTACAGGGGGGGGGGCACCTGCATCAATATTTAAAATGTTACGTGCATAGATTGATTGTCCTAAATGAGAGCCGCAATTTCCTACTAAAACAAGAATATCTCCATTTTGCATACCACTTATTGTTACCATTTTAGACCAATCATTAAGAAGGCCTACACCAGCAATTGTAGGGGTTGGAAGAATGGCTTCCCCATTTGTTTCGTTGTAAAGAGAAACATTGCCTGAAACGATAGGAAAATCGAGGATTCTACAAGCTTCTCCTATACCTTTAATAGCCAAAACCAGCTGTCCCATAATTTCAGGTTTTTCAGGGTTACCAAAATTGAGATTATCTGTAGCAGCCAGTGGTGTTGCACCTGTTGTACTAATATTTCGCCAGCATTCTGCGACAGCTTGTTTTCCTCCTTCATAAGGGTCTGCTTCACAATAACGAGGTGTTACATCAGAAGAAAAAGCAAGAGCACGTTTGCTGTTGTTTCCTACACGGATAACGCCTGCATCACCTCCTGGACAAACAAGGCTATTTCCTTGGATAAGGGTATCATATTGTTCATAAACCCATCGCCGTGAACTTTGATCAGCAGAATTCAATAAGGATAGAAGGGCATCACCAAGATTTTCAACCTTTTTGACGTCTTCTGCTTTCAAGGGTGTTTTTTTTGCCGGCTCACTCCAAGGACGATCATAAACAGGTGCTTCATCACCAAGCTCTTTGATGGGAAGATTGACAACTTCTTCCCCTTGATGAAATACACGAAAACGTAAATCATCGGTTGTTTTCCCAATGATAGAAAAATGTAGCCCCCACTTATGAAAAATTGCTTCTGCTTGCTTTTCTAGTTCTGGTTTAAGGACCATGAGCATACGCTCTTGACTTTCAGACAGCATCATTTCATAGGCTGTCATATTTTCTTCTCGAACAGGAACTGTATCGAGATTAAGCTGTATCCCTAAATTTCCTTTTGCACCCATTTCAACGGCAGAAGAGGTGAGTCCTGCTGCTCCCATATCTTGAATAGCAACAACGGCTCCAAGTTCCATGAGCTCTAAACATGCTTCAAGGAGACATTTTTCTGTAAAAGGATCACCTACTTGAACAGTTGGGCGTTTTTCACTGATTGAATCATCAAATTCAGCAGAAGCCATTGTTGCTCCACCGACACCATCACGTCCTGTTTTTGCACCAAGATAAACAACAGGGAGTCCAATACCTTGCGCTTTAGAATAAAAAAGGGCGTCTGTCTTTGCAATACCGGCGACAAAAGCGTTAACAAGGATATTGCCATTATAACGCTTATCAAAATTTACTTCTCCACCAACAGTTGGAACGCCAAAAGCATTGCTGTAACCACCAATTCCAGAAACAACACCAGAAACAAGATGGCGTGTTCTTGGGTGATCAGGAGCACCAAATCGCAATGCATTCATAGCAGCAACAGGACGGGCTCCCATTGTAAAGACATCACGTAAAATACCACCAACACCTGTTGCTGCACCTTGATAAGGTTCAATATAAGAAGGGTGGTTATGGCTTTCCATTTTGAAAACAACACATTGCCCTTCGCCAATATCGACAACACCAGCATTTTCACCAGGTCCTTGGATAACACATTTTCCTTCTGTCGGAAGAGTCTTTAGCCATTTTTTAGATGATTTATAGGAACAATGTTCGTTCCACATTGCAGAAAAAATTCCTAGTTCAGTAAATGTTGGTTCTCTACCGATTAACGTCAGGATACGTTCATATTCATCCTCTTTTAGCCCGTGTTGTGCAATGAGCTCTGGTGTAATAGTGATGTTATTGCAAGGCTTCATGAGTATTTATCCGTCCAATTAATCGAAATTTAGCATTTTTATTTTTTTAATCTAGCAGCTTATATTATAAGCAATACTGTTGTTTAATAATAAAAATATTTATAGACAGTAAGCTGAAGATTTTGTTCGTTTGTTTGGTGGGATTTAAGACTAAAAATGGTCTTAAATAATTATGTGTTTAAAAAATAATATCCATTGTTGTTTGTGAAAAGCTTTGTTCATAGATTTACGATGCGAGAAATGGTATAGATCCTTGTTTTTTAAAAATTATGGAGCGCGAGTATTTTTTCAGCATCATCCATTTACTAACTCTAAAGCACTTTGAAAAAGTAAACGACCGTCAATACCTCCGTGGGCGGGTTCAATAAAGTTTTCAGGATGAGGCATCATACCAAGAATATTACCAGCTTTATTAACAATACCAGCAATATCTTTCATTGAGCCGTTCGGGTTTGTGTTTTCTGCATAGCGAAAAACAATTTGTTCATTATCTTCCATTTGCCTTAGTGTTTCACTATCAACAAAATAATTTCCATCATGATGGGCAACAGGACAACGAATAATTTGTCCTTTAGAATAATATCGAGAAAATTTTGTTTTGGCGTTGACGACTTCAAGTTTGATTTCACGACAAACAAATTTTAAAGAAGCGTTACGCATTAAAGTCCCAGGTAATAATCCTGCTTCCAACAAAATTTGAAATCCATTACAGATACCTATTATTGTCGTACCTTCTTGTGCTTTTTCACGAATGGCTTTTAAGATGGGAGTTCGCGCTCCAATAGCACCACATCTTAAGTAGTCGCCATAGGAAAAACCACCAGGAATAATAATAATATCTACATCTGGAATTGTTGTTTCTGTTTGCCAAATTTTTAGTGGCTCAACTCCCGTTATATGATGTAATGCTGCAACCATATCTCGATCACGATTTAATCCAGGAAGTTGAATGATGGCAGTTTTCATGAGCGTTTCACTTAAAAAAGTTCGATTGTATAATTTTCAATGACAGTATTTGCGAGTAACTCTTCACACATTTGTTCAAGTTTTTTCTTTGCGGTTTCAGAAGGTAGATCATCAAGAACAATATCAAAAACCTTTCCTTGACGAATGGATTGAATGCCTTCGAAAGCTAAACTTTTTAAAGCACCGGCAATCGCTTCTCCTTGTGGATCAAGAACGCTTTCTCTTAAAGTAACTGTAATGCGTGCTTTCATTTCTTGCTTCCTGCTTTTTAAAAGAACCCCTTCTTTGAAGAGGGGTATTTATATAAGGTGATGTTTTTTACCTTGTTTTTACTTTACGAGAACGGGACCACTTGGTCGTGTTGGTTCGTTTTCATTCATAATACCAAGACGTTTGGCAACTTCTTGATAGGCATTAATAAGCCCACCCATATCACGACGAAAACGATCTTTATCCATTTTTTCTTGTGTTTGCATATCCCATAGTCGTGCAGAATCAGGTGAGATTTCATCAGCAAGAACAATGCGCATTGTTTCATCTTCCCACAGGCGACCAAATTCCATTTTAAAATCAATTAATTGGATGTTAACACCGGCAAAAAGCCCAGAAAGAAAATCATTAATACGAATTGAAAGTTGCATGATATCTTCTATCTCTTGTGGGACAGCCCACCCAAAAGCTGTGATATGTTCTTCCGTTACCATGGGATCATCGAGAGAATCATTTTTATAGTAGAACTCAATGATGGATTGCGGAAGCGGGGTTCCTTCTTCTAAACCTAAACGCTTAGCAAGAGAGCCGGCAGCAACATTGCGAACAACAACTTCCAACGGAATGATTTCCACTGCTTTAATAAGCTGTTCGCGCATGTTTATACGTTTGATAAAATGTGTTGGGATGCCCAAACGTCCAAGATGGCTAAAGATATGTTCCGAAATTCGGTTGTTTAAGACCCCTTTTCCGTCGATAATTTCATGTTTTTTTGCATTAAAGGCAGTTGCATCATCTTTAAAAAATTGAACATAAGTTCCTGGTTCAGGTCCTTCATATAAAATTTTAGCCTTGCCTTCATAGATACGGTGGCGACGATTCATCATGATTCTCTATTTATCTTGAGAGGTTTTTAATAACATTGGTAAATGATACTATCCTAATTGATAGAATTTCTCAATGATATTGCTATGATACTTTTATAATTTTTGTCATTACACGTCTACCCAAAGGTGAAGATACATAAGCGATGAGAAAGAAGATCACCTCTCTTGGATCAAATTTTTGCAAGAAAGTGAGAGAGGACCATAAGCCCTTCAGGCCAAGGTCCGTGTCCGGATTCTGCGTTAATATGGCCAGAATACCCAGCATCAACAAAGAGTGATCCCCAATCATTGGCAATTTTTTCTGCTACTGAAAATTGACAAAACTCATCGTTGCGACTGGCTATGACAATAGAAGGAAAAGGAAGCTTTTGGCGATGATAGGGGCCAAATGTCATTAAATGTTTGGGACGTATTTTCTCATTGGCGACATCTGGAGGAGCAACAAAGAAAGCGCCACAAATTTTTTCTGTATTTTGTACAGTTGCGTGAATAGCACTGGGAACTCCTAATGAATGAGCAATAAGCATAACAGGCCTTTGAGCTTTTGCAATGGCGGTTTTAACTTTGTTAACCCACTCTTCACAAACAGGCTTTGACCAATGGAGTTGTTCAATGCGGCGGGCTGTCGACAATTTTCTTTCCCAGCGTGTTTGCCAATGATCTGGACCAGATCCTTTGTAGCCAGGAACAATAAGAATATCGAGTTGATTTGCTTTCATGAATTGTTTTCTTTGTTACAACAGATTTTTGATCATAGGTGGAATAGATTTGAGGTTTCTATGTCGCTTTACTGTTCTTCAAAAACACGTTTAAAAATCGTATTGATATGTTTGGTGTGGTAAGAAAGATCAAATTTTTCGCGAAGTTCTTCTTCACTTAAAGCTTTGATAACATCTTTGTCGTTGAGGAGTTCTTCTAAAAAATCTTTTCCTTGTTCCCAAACTTTCATCGCATTTCGTTGTACAATCCGATAAGAATCTTCACGACTGATTCCTGCTTGGGTGAGTGCTAAAAGCACCCGTTGTGAGTGAACAAGGCCACGGAATTTATTGAGATTTTTTTGCATATTTTCTGGATAGACAATGAGATTTTCAATGACAGATGTGAGGCGAGAAAGAGCAAAATCAAGTGTAATAGTCGCATCTGGAGCAATATAACGCTCAACAGATGAATGCGAAATATCACGTTCATGCCAAAGTGCAACATTTTCCATGGCTGGGAGTGCAAATGCACGTACCATGCGGGCTAATCCAGTTAAATTTTCTGTTAAAACTGGATTACGTTTATGAGGCATCGCCGATGAGCCTTTTTGCCCAGGTGAGAAATGTTCCTCTGCTTCCAGAACTTCTGTTCGTTGTAAATGGCGTATTTCTATCGCTAACCTTTCAATAGAGGAAGCAATAACACCAAGTGTTGCAAAAAACATAGCATGACGATCTCTTGGTATTACTTGGGTGGAAACCGGTTCAGCACGCATCCTCAAGGCTTTTGCTACATGTTCTTCAACGCGGGGATCGATATTTGCAAAAGTTCCTACAGCTCCTGAAATTGCGCAAGTAGAAATTTCTTCTCGTGCTGCAAGAAGACGTTTGCGACAACGGGAAAATTCAGCGTATGCAAGAGCAAATTTTACTCCAAATGTTGTCGGTTCAGCATGAATGCCATGACTCCGCCCAATGGTGATTGTCTCTTTATGCTCAAAAGCACGTCTTTTTAATGCTTCAAGAAGTTGATCTATATCCTCTAGCAAAATATCACTAGCACGCATCAATTGAATATTCAGTGTTGTATCGAGAACATCAGATGATGTCATGCCTTGGTGGATAAAACGTGCCTCTGGTCCAATGAATTCAGCTAGGTGGGTCAGAAATGCGATAACATCATGTTTGGTAATTGCTTCAATTTCATCAATGCGATTGATATCAAATTTAGCTGCTGCCCCTTTTTCCCAAATGACCTTGGCGGCTTCTTTCGGAATAATCCCTAAGTGAGCAAGGGCATCACAGGCATGGGCTTCAATTTCGAACCAAATACGATATTTTGTTTCAGGAGACCAAATTGTTACCATTGCAGGGCGGGAATAACGTGCGATCATTATTTTTTTCCTTGTTGTGAGAGGATTGCGGCTTGGCGCAATGCACTCATGCGTGTTTTGTAAAGCTCTTTATTTCCATCTTTATAAATTGCAGAGCCTGCGACAAATACATTTGCTCCAGCTTTTGCAGCTATCCCAATTGTATCAACGGTGATACCACCATCAACTTCAAGATCAATAGGGCGGTTTGCAATCATGCTTTTAACGCGCTTAATTTTATCTTTTATTTCTGGAATAAAACTTTGTCCACCAAAACCGGGATTGACCGTCATGATGAGAATGAGATCTAATTGATCAAGCAAATATTCAAGTACATGTTCAGGGGTGCTTGGATTGAGTGCAATTCCTGCTTTTTTTCCTATTTTTTTGATTGTTTGTAATGAACGATGAAGATGTGGACTTGCTTCAGCATGAATGGTTATAATATCTGAACCCGCTTTTGCAAAAGCTTCCAAATAAGGGTCTACTGGTGCGATCATCAAGTGGACATCAAATATTGCTTTGGTTAATGGGCGTAGAGCCTTGACGATTTCAGGACCAAAGGTGATATTAGGAACAAAGTGTCCATCCATGATATCAAGATGAAGCCAATCTGCACCAGCATCAACAACATCTAACATTTCTTGTCCAAGTTTAGAAAAATCAGCAGCCAAGAGTGAAGGCGAAATGAGATGAGAATGGGGCATTAAAATCTCCTTGATTGGCTGTTTTTATCATATCGCAGTGTATACACAAATATCTTTTGTGTTATGACGGAAAAGAAAAAATATGTATTATAGATCTTTTTATGGAAAGATCGCTTGAAATTTTAAAGCTTTATAAGTGAAAGATATGTCGAATCATAAAACATATTTGATGCCTGAACTTCAACATAAACATACTATCGCGGTTTCTTCCCAAGAATATCGAGATGCCATGAGTCTTTTTGCAGGAGCTGTGCATATTGTGACAACAAATGGTATTAAGGGAAGACGCGGGGTGACTGTTTCGGCGTGTTGTTCTTTATCTGATGATCCTCCGACCCTTCTTGTTTGTCTCATGCGCCATAATTTAAAGAATCAGGTGTTTATGGAGAATGGAAATTTTTGTGTTAATAGCTTGGCAGGAAAGCATCGTTCATTAGCGGATGTTTTTTCGAGGCGTTGCAATTCTACACAAAATGAGCGTTTTGATGTTGCTCAATGGGGAGCTTTGCAAACGGGAGCGCCTAGTCTTTCAGACGCTCTAGCATCGTTTGATTGTCGTTTGATTTGTTGGCATGAGCACGCAACCCATTGTGTTTTGATTGGTGAGGTTGTTGCAATCAACTGTAATAAAGAAAAAGATGCTTTGATGTATTTGAAACGTGAATATCACACTTTGCCTTTATAAAGATTTTATTTTTTTGCATTGCTGAAATGATTTATTATTGCCTCATTTAGATTTTAAACAATGAGAAAGCAGGGGAGAGATCACTCTGATATCTGAATATTAGATTTCCTTCTTTTTGAAGTTTCTCAGTAAGCAAGAAAAATGTTCTGGATGAGATTTGATCAAGAATCCAACCTAAATAGAAAAGCGATTAAATCTAAACAGTGTATTTAGACATATTTGTAGATTGTTATGAAAAACATTTTACTCTTGTGTTGATGGGTATTGCACAATATATAGACCGCACATAGCATATGTGGAGGTTTTTTATTGCATGAGCGAAGAGATTGATGGTCAATATCGCCCCAGTGAAGATGAGCCTTTTATGAATGAGCGGCAAAAGGCGTATTTTCGTGCTAAATTGGTTTCTTGGAAGAATGATATATTAAAAGAAGCTCGTGAGACTTTGGAAAATTTGCAGGAAGAGAATGTTGGTCAACCCGATTTGACTGATAGGGCTTCTTGTGAAACTGATCGTACAATCGAATTACGTGCGCGTGATCGTCAGAGGAAACTTATTTCAAAAATAGATGCTGCTTTAGAGCGCATTGATAATGGGACATATGGCTTTTGTGAAGAAACCGGCGAACCCATTAGTATAAAGCGTCTTGAGGCTCGACCGATAGCCGTTTTATCATTGGAAGCGCAAGAACGTCACGAACGACGTGAAAGAGTTTATCGCGATGATTAAGGTCATTGAAATGATAAACAAACGAAACTCGTGGTGATAAAATTGTATATTTTTATTTTTGAGGGGTAGGAATGAATAAAGATGGTTCTTGCCTCCCCTCAATTTCGGCGGTGATTGCTGAATCTTTTACTGCTTGATTCGTAAAAGGAGAGGGATTTTTATCCGTTATATCGTTTCTTTCTGTAGGGGCGGAATTTGGATGTGTGTGTGTTTCTCTCTTTTGTATTTTGGATGTACTGGTAATATCGGATTCTACAACCACATCTGTTAATCCGCCAATAAGGAGCAAATGTTCTTTATTATCGCAACGGACTAAAATAAGGCGGCGTGCTCGATCTATAGAAATTACTTCACATAATGCTAATCGTGATAGACTTTTTTTTCTATTATTGCTGAATCTTCCCGTACTTAAACGACGTAAAAACAAGATAATTATGGTAATAGCCACGATTGTTATTATAAAAAACAAAAAGCTTATCGTTATCTTCGCAGCAGATACACCTATTTGCTCTGATAACCAGATATACATAGATTTTCTCCCATTTTTGTGTGAAAATATCGTTTTTATTGAGATAAATTTATAAACACACCCTTAAAAGGTTCACTTAAATACAAGAAATAAAATTTTTAACATTAAGTGAGCTTTCTTTGAAAGATAATATCATAGTATATACTTTATAACAATGAATATAAAGGAAGTTTTGTGATATAAGAAACAGCTAAATCTAAGGCAATGAGAGATGGATAAAGGTTTTGATAATAATAAAAGATCAGCGTCTTCTGTTCATCGAAGAGTTGTGATTTTTGGTATTGTTTTTATATTATTTTTTCTTTTCATTGTGGGTATTTTAGGTTTTTTTTATCCACAAAGCTATTTGCAAAAGGCTATATTGATATCTTTTTTGATTCTAGCAATTATCGGCGTTGCAACACTCGTTTTGTGTGGAATGGGAATTTTAAGATACCATGTGTGGTCGCATGAAGATTTTGATTTTAGCATCTTTAATCGGAGCGATGATGCAATTGTAATCTCTGACCTTTCTGGTTTTGTTTATTATTCTAATCAAAACTATCGAAAAATTGTGACTTATAAGCCTGAAGTGTCTTGTTATATGGTTATTGCTGATCTTCCAGGAGCTGGTGCACTTTCGTATCGCTTAAAGGTTGCAGCCTGTAATAATCTTGCGGCGCAAGAGGAATTAAGAGTAGAACAACCAATATTTACCGATTCTACACCAAAAAAATCTGTTTGGTATAATATTTCCATTCAACCTATCACAAAACAGAAAAAAAAGCTTTTATTTTGGCGTATTGCTGATATTTCGCATTTACAACAAACACGAGAAGTTTTTTTCTCGAACCTTCAAGAAGCTATCAATCACTTGGATCAAGCTCCTATTGGTTTTGTATCAGTTAATACACAAGGAACTATTCTTTATGCGAATGCGATTTTTGCCGAATGGTTTTCAATTGATTTAGCGAATTTCTCAGTTGGTCAATATAATTTTGATTCGTTATTTGATAGCGTTGGCGCTAAGAGCTCATGGAGTGATATCTGTTTGCAAACCAACAGATATCAAAGTTCAGGTTACTCTTTACCTTATAAGTTTTCGTTATGTTTAAATTCGCAAGCGACTTGTGAGAAAATATTCCATTGTCTTATCTCTGTTTCTTCTCTCTTAGAAGAGGAAGCCGTTTATCGTATTGTGATCATTCCACAACAAATACAAAAAGAAGAGGACGACCAATTAAAATTACCCACTATATTAGGAGAATATTTTGATGCGAGTCCTTTTGCAATAGCCGTGGTAGATCATGAAGGGCAATTGGTTCATATGAATAAAGCTTTTTCATCACTCACGGGATGTATGGACAAAGCTGTCAATTTTTATGACGTTATTTCTCGTCGTGATTGTGTGCAGTTAGAGCGTTCTTTTCAGAGAATTGCGACAAATAAAAATTATTTTGTTTCTCTAGAAACTGTTTTAGAAAAAAATGAAGAATGCCATTTACGGCTCCATATTATGTCTGTACCACCCCATCATGGTGATGCATTGCAAGATTTGCTTATTATCTCTGTAATTGAAACAACCGAACAAAAAACGCTTGAAGATAAAATGATGCAAAGTCAGAAGATGCAAGCTGTCGGACAATTGGCTGGCGGCATTGCTCATGATTTTAATAATGTTTTAACAGCAATTTTAATGTCGTGTGATCTTCTTTTAAATACGCATCGTAGTTCTGATCCTGCTCATGCTGATCTGATCAATATTAAAAATAATGCTAATCGTGCAGCTGCTCTTGTACAGCAATTATTAGCTTTTTCTAGAAAGCAAACACTTCGACCTGAAGAAGTTGATTTTACTGAATTTTTATCAGATATTCGCAATCTTATTTTACCACTTTTGGGGAATAATGTTCAGTTAAAAATTATCCATGGAAGAGATTTGTGGAGTGTTGAAGTCGATCAAGCATCTTTTCAGCGTGTTATTATGAATTTGGTTATTAATGCGCGTGATGCCATGTTAGATGGAGGTATTGTTACGATTGCGACAAACAATATTACAAAGCAACAAAGTGCTGAATTTAATCATCTTGGTTTAGAAATTGGTGAGTATGTACAATTGACTATTTCAGATACAGGGGCTGGTATATCTGCTGCTATACAAGAAAAAATGTTTGAGCCATTTTTTACAACAAAAGAAGTTGGAAAAGGAACAGGACTTGGTTTATCAATGGTTTATGGAATTATCAAGCAGAGTGGTGGGTGCATTTATTGTGAAAGTAAAGAAGGTGAAGGAGCAACATTTTATATTTTTCTTCCCCGTTATATCCCCAATATAAAAGGAAAAACTTCTCAAAAGATTGAAAAAGATGAAGAGAAAGATAAAAATATAGACTTAACAGGGTCTGCAACTGTTTTATTGGTTGAAGATGAAGATGCGGTTAGAATGGGGGGGGTAAGAGCTCTTCAAATGAGAGGATATACGGTTTTAGAGGCAGCGAGTGGGGTGGAAGCACTCTCTATTCTTGAGAAACAAAAAGGAGCTATTGATATTATTGTTTCCGATGTGGTGATGCCAGAAATGGATGGACCCACTTTATTGAAGGAAGTACGTAAAAACTATCCTGATATCAAATTTCTTTTCGTTTCTGGATATGCAAAAGATGCATTTGCTAAAAATCTTCCACAAGATGCTGTTTTTGGTTTTTTATCTAAACCTTTTACACTCAAACAGTTAGCTCTAACAGTTAAAGAAACACTTTCATCATGAGGCAAAAATTTATGCAATAGAAAAATTGCGTATTTAAGATTTTTTAGGCGAAATACGAGAGTATTTTGATAAATAGAACTTGTGATAATGTCATAGAACTGAATAAAAAAGAAGAATTTGAAAATTTAATTAAAATTCAAAAAAAACACACATTCTGTGCAAAAATTTATGAAAAGATAGGCTCTATTACGTCAACATTTAATAGAGATTTTCAATTATAGACACTGAGCACGAATTATATGTAAAACATTGAAAAATGCTTATTAATAGATTGCTGATACACTCAAAAAGATAAAAGCTGTTGCTGCGCATCTACCATTTTGCTCTTCCCTTCAATAAATGCTTTTAAGGCTTCGGGGTAGAGTTTATGTTCTGCTTTAAGAACTCTTTGTCCTAAGCTCTCAGCAGTATCATGAGGATAGACTGGAACGGCTGCTTGGGCAAGGATTTTTCCTGCATCCATGTCTTCTGTAACAAGGTGAACAGTGCAACCCGTGATTTTTACGCCTGCTTGTAAAGCTTTTTCATGTGTGTTTAAGCCTTTAAATGAAGGCAAAAGAGAAGGATGAATGTTTAAAATTCGTCCTTCGTAAAGTTTTACAAAACGTGGCGAGATAAGGCGCATATATCCTGCAAAGCAGAGAAAATCTGGTTTATATTGATTTAAAATCGTAAAAATACTTTCTTCATGCTCTTCTTTTGTTTTGTAAATTTTGCGATCAACAATATGAATAGGTAAGTTATGGTTTCGCACCTTTTCAATACCGTCTGCACGCGGATTATCGCAAATAACCGCGATGATTTCAGCAGGATATTCCTTTTGTTGACTAGCTTGAGCAAGGGCGACCATATTGGATCCATTACCAGAAATGAAAACGATGATTTGTTTTTTCATAAATGCAGTACCCCTTTATAAAGTATTCCTTTATTTTGATCTTGGCGTTTTGTTAAAATGCCAAGAGGAGTTACGCTCTCTCCTTTTCTTTCAAGAGCTTGCGTAATTGTTTCAGCTGCATGCTGTGCTACGATAATGATCATGCCAATACCACAATTGAATGTTCTTAACATTTCTGTTTCTTCTATTTTACCTTGTTTGGCAATCCATGAAAATACTGCTGGAACATTGATGGTAGAAAGATGAATTTCAGCGCAGAGAGAAGATGGAACAACACGTGGAATATTTTCAGGAAAGCCTCCACCCGTAATATGAGCAAGAGCTTTAATCCCTTCGTATTTTTTCATGATGGGAAGAAGCGATTTTACATAAATGCGTGTTGGTGTAAGGAGTGCTATACCAAGGCTGTTTTCGGGAGCAAAAGGGGCAGGGTCATTCCATTTGAGATCATGTTGCTGGATGATTCGTCGAACAAGCGAAAAGCCATTGGAATGAATTCCAGAGGCGCTTAGACCTAATATAATATCACCTTCTGTTAAATCTTTTGAAGGGAGTAGCTTGCTGCGTTCGCATGCTCCTACAGCAAAACCGGCTAGATCATAATCTCCCTCTGCATACATTCCTGGCATTTCTGCAGTTTCTCCTCCAATAAGAGCAGCACCGGCTTGTTTACATCCTTCTGCAATACCAGAAACAATTGCAGCACCTTGTTCAGGGTCAAGCTTTCCAGTTGCAAAATAATCCAGAAAAAAGAGAGGTTCAGCCCCTTGTACGAGTAAATCATTGACACACATAGCCACAAGATCAATACCTACAGTGTTATGGTGACCTACTTCAATGGCAATTTTTAATTTTGTTCCCACACCATCATTGGCTGCTACTAGGATAGGATCCGTAAAGCCAGCTGCTTTTAAATCAAAAATTCCACCAAAACCGCCAATTTCTGCGTCTGCTCCGGCTCGTTTTGTCGCGCGTATAAAGGGTTTAATTTTTTCTACCATGGCATTACCCATATCGATGTTTACACCGGCTTTTGCGTAGGTAAGACCAACTTTGGATTTATTATTTGTAAGATCTTGGTTGCTCATTGGAGCCTTCCTTTAATGGAAAATCGGGTTTTGATATTATGCAATGCCATGATAGAGTTCTCTCTGCAAGAGATATTGATAAGAAAATAAGCAACTTTGCTTGTACCTTATTTTGAAGATGTTTATAATTTTTTGTGAAGAATTTTTTAGGATATTTTATGAGCAAGATATCAGATAATCACGGTCAGTCTTCTTGGCAACTTATGAAAAAGAAAGTGAGTGAGAATACATCTCGTGATCGTTATAAGACTTATGTGCCAGCGTATACTCAATTACCGTTGCCGAATAATATGAAAAGGCAAATCTTTTTTTGGCTTGGTACGCTGATTTTTTTCATTTTTTTTATGTTTGTTTTTGGATCGATTTTGCTTCCTTTTGTGGCAGGGATTGTGCTGGCTTATTTTCTCAATCCCATTGTTCAATTACTTGAAAAATTTGGTATTCGACGGGTGTTTGGGACTGTCCTCATTACCTTATTTATTGTTGTTACCTTTGTTGCTGCTTTAGTTATTTTGATTCCTGTTATTAGTTGGCAAATACAGCAATTCATGAGTGATGGTTTACCTGTTTATATTAATCGTATTCAAACCTTTTTTGTTGAGCATGATTTTGATTGGATAAGGCGCTATTTTGGAAGTGATCCAAATGAATTACGGAATAATATTAAAGGATTTTTGGGAGAAGGTTCTGATTTTATTACGTCTCTTTTGAATTCACTTTTAAAGTCAGGAAAATCTATCGTTAATATCGCTAGCTTATTTGTTGTGGCACCTGTGGTGGCATTTTATATGTTATTAGATTGGCCGCGTATGGTAACAGCAATCGATTCGTTAATACCGCGTGATCATCTTGAAACCGTTCGGAGTATTTTTCATGAAATGGATAGAGCTATTGCAGGCTTTGTTCGTGGACAAGGAACAGTTTGTCTTATATTGGGAGGCTATTATGCTATTGGTTTAACGATTGCAGGACTCAATTTTGGTCTTTTAATTGGTATGTTTATTGGTCTTATTAGCTTTGTTCCTTATATCGGCACAATGAGTGGTTTGGTCCTTTCTGTTGGTATTGCATGGGTCCAGTTTTATCCCAATAATTGGGGAGGAATCATCGTTGTGATGGCACTTTTTTTAATTGGTCAATTTATTGAAGGTTATATTCTTCAACCCAAGCTTGTAGGTTCATCAGTGGGATTACATCCCGTATGGCTGATGTTTTCACTTTTTGCTTTTTCTTCACTCTTTGGTTTTACTGGTATGCTTGTTGCTGTTCCTGCGGCAGCGGCTGTTGGCGTTTTAGTTCGTTTTGCTCTTCATACTTATCTTAGTTCTCAGATGTATTCGCGAAGGGGAAATTCGGAGCCGCTAAAATGAATGGGTGTGAAACGCAATTATCTTTAAATTTTCCTTATGATCCGATTTTTCAATTTGAGGATTTAGTGGTAACGGAAAGCAATCGTATGGCTTTTCAGCTTATTGATCACTGGCCCAATTGGAGCTTACCTATTGCAGTTTTGGTTGGCAAAGAAGGATCTGGAAAAACGCACTTTTCTAATATATGGCTCCAAAAAGCAGATGCTTTCAGGATTCAGCACAATGAAATTGATCAGGCTGTTACTGTGGCTTCTTTAGGCAGATCATTTTTGATAGAGGATATTGATGCAGATGAAATCAAAGAGACAGAACTTTTTCATTTAATTAACAGTATTAAGCAAGCAAATCTTGATGCACGACAAGCTACTTTATTGATGACGGCACGGACACTTCCTTCCGCTTGGAATTTAAAGTTAAATGATCTAAAAAGTCGTCTTAATTCGGTGATGTTCGTTGAAATTAATCAGCCTGATGATGCATTATTAACAGCTGTTGCATTTAAGCTTTTTTCCGATAGGCAACTTATTGTACATCCAGACACGGTTTATTATCTTGTAAGTCGTTGTGAACGTTCTTTATTTTCATTGAAGCGTGTTATTGATTCTGTTGATCAGTTGG
Organism: Bartonella sp. MU70NMGDW; assembly: GCF_042194085.1. Taxonomy (NCBI): domain Bacteria; kingdom Pseudomonadati; phylum Pseudomonadota; class Alphaproteobacteria; order Hyphomicrobiales; family Bartonellaceae; genus Bartonella; species Bartonella sp. MU70NMGDW. The sequence continues at coordinate 1,364 of NZ_JBHIMK010000002.1, read as the reverse complement.
CATTACAAAGAAAAAGAAAAATAACACGTGCTGTTATTGCTGAAGTTTTGAATAGAAGAAATCCGTAAACACTCCCTATCATGGCTTACTTATTCTGTCTTTCTATTATCGTTTCAATATGTGGCAAGACAAGTCATTTAAATTTTCTTCTTTTTTGATATCCGTTAAGAGTGAAAAATAGTATTTTTTACTTTAGTCATGTGTTTATCTTAAATAGCTTTGAGATTTTATTGTATGATGTTGACTTTTTTCCATCTTTGCATTTGAAATTTTTTCTAAAAAAAGCGCTTTATTTTATTTATAATGGAACTTTCGTGCTTTGAAAAAATGTCTGTTGTTTATGGATTTGGATTGTAGAAGATTCTAGAATTTTTATAAAAGAGTTCTTTGCAAGATAGAAAAAGAGGGGAAAAAGCTTAATACAGCTGATTTTTTGGCTTGTGTTCTCTTTTGGAAAGTTTTTCTATGATATTTAAGTCGTTTTTTTCTAAAATTGTATCTGTAGAATGCGTTTTGATACAGTGAGAGTTTGCTTAAAGCAGGATGAAAATTATGAAATCCTTACAGAGAAATTCGTTATTTTTTAATATAGATTGGATTCTTTACGGAGGTTGTTTTCTATTATTTGTCAATAAATATGTTATTGAGTAGGGAAAAAATTTTTAAAACGTGCTTTTTTGTAAAGAAATGCAACAAAATTAAAAAAAAGTGTGTTTTTCTCTTGCACTTCTGTTGTGAAAATTTTAGGAAATGTGCATCAAGTAAATGTAAATGGCGGAGCGTAGCGCAGCCTGGTAGCGCACCTGATTTGGGATCAGGGGGTCGTAGGTTCGAATCCTATCGCTCCGACCATATTTGATTAAGTGTGTGAGAATGACCCAATTGGGTGCGTGTGGTGGAAAACTATCATTCAAGCGTTGTGTAATCTGAAGGAAAAAGGCATGATCGCACGTATTTATAGTCCTGCTAAGACAGCTATGCAGTCAGGTAAGGGGAATAGAGGTTTTTGGATTCTAGAGTATGAGCCGGTGAAAGCAAAAATGCTTGAACCTCTTATGGGGTACACGGCAACGTCTGATATGAATAATCAGGTGAGGATCAGATTTAATAGGAAGGAAGAAGCGATTGCTTTTGCGCGTAAGAATGCTATCTCTTACCGTGTAGAAAAGAAATGTACGTCGATTCGACGTGCTATTTCTTATTCTGATAATTTTCGCAGTGATCGGCAGCACTCTTGGACACATTGAATTAAAGATGCTATTTTGAATTGAGAAAATAATCAGTTGGGTCCCGTAGCTCAGCTGGATAGAGCAACGGCCTTCTAAGCCGTGGGTCACAGGTTCGAATCCTGTCGGGATCACCAT
>NZ_JBHIMK010000199.1:0-2265 GCF_042194085.1 Bartonella sp. MU70NMGDW | reverse complement strand
AACATTGCTCAAACAACAGCACGACAATCCTCCAAAGCGTATACCACTTCAACTTTCAACGCATTCTCTCAAGTATTTTTCTTGCTTTGCTCCAAAACCATCATTGCGGCTATACTAATTTATCAAAACGCTATAAACTTAAACCCCACACAGCAAATATCGAAACTTCCATATTTGCTCTGTCTATTTTGCCTTGCTGATTTTATCTTTGCCTATTTTATCACCAGCACGTCTTCAACAGAAAACAATAACACTCTCGCGAAAACCTTGGCCATAAAAACTATCTGCCGACAAAAACCCGCAGCATATCTTGCAGCATATAAAGACTTAAGCCCATTAAAAATTTCAGCATTTTACCGATAGCAGCATTTTACCCTCCATAACTTTATGGCTTTCTCTGCACCTAAACCTGCATACCTTAAAGACACACCCTCCCCCATGCTCTTTCTGCACACATGCAGTATTTCGCATAAAATACGAAAAGAATGCTCTTTTGAACAGATCAGCCATACAGCAATATTAAAAAAGACATCTTAAAATAGCTAAACAGCCATCAATCTCCCTTTTTTAAATTATCATTCGCTTTTCTTTGCAATGAACGACTATATAAGATTTTTTGAACCTTTTCAAGAATTTCTTAGCCAATCAGTTCGATACGTCTTCAATCGCATATTCACGCGCTTGTTTTAAAGAAACATCTCTTAAGTGAACGCAAGCCTATTTCGCACCGAGTCCCATGAATGGTATAATGATAAATCTCCCATGACGTGTATAAAATCCTTTGAGCACTTTCCATCTTTATTACGCTTAATAAAAGAAGCAAGCCAGCACCATCATATATTTTGCTAGCTTCTCATGTTGCGATACCCTTGACACTTGAGACGGTTCATAAAAGCATGCCTTTCTTGTACAGTTTCTCTCCGCATGGGTCCCCCCACTTGTAACTGCAAAAGACATGGTTTTGATTGATTCAACCTAGAACAGATTTGGAATGGAAAAATGCATCGGTATTTAGGGCTCTAATTCAAGTTGAATAACGATAGATTATCATCTATAAATCAAAATATTATCCAATGCATAATGCTTAACGCTCCCCCACATTGATATTTTCAGAATTTCCACAGCATCTTCCTATAGATTATTTCGCTCCATAAAACAGTTTGCTCTTAATATCGCGGCTTTACATGCGCTACTAGTATAAAAACAGAGAAAAACAATCATTTTATAATAAAGGTACAATTTTTGTTACGAACTTTCTCTCATTTTCAACCTTCTAAATACGGCTCTTCTCTTTCATAATCATCCCATTTCAAATCTATTATATGTTGAATATAATTAAAATCACTTGCTTACACATCACAAACAACGCCCTAATGTGTTGATAAAATACGCTGAAAGAAAAATGCCTCTTATGAACCTAGCAAATGCCAAGGGCTATAGTAAAAATTGGAAGCAAGCGTACGATGATCGTGACTTACTCTTTCATAAGTATAAAGATGATAGCATTCTATAGATTTTTATATTATTCAAATTTTATATTATTTCACGAGAGCTTTACTGTTATACTAGTCACATTTACCGTTATACCATTTACGAGTGTCATCGTAAAATGTCTGTCGTGTGCGTTGAGAGATGTTTCTTTAAAAAAAGTACATAAATATGCAATACAAATATATTAATATACAACATAAGTATATTTCGTTTGGAACGTTCTTTTCTTTTGTGCAAAACATGCCCCATTAGAATAGCATTAACCAATCTTGCTATGAAATAAACGATCAGAAAACATTTTTGTCTTCCTCCGCTCACTTTAAAGGACCAAGATCTTAACTCAATCTGCTCTGTACGCAGTCCGAATTTTTGTCAAACGATCTTCTCTTGACTTCCACTCTTGTGAATCACTTAAACGAAAGGCTCAACAAATAAACCTACGAATATTCATCACACACTAAAAAATACTTAAACGTTCCAAAAAAACTTATACCTTATATTACCGCTATAAATGACAGTATTTTATAGCATCACAGGATAAAAAAGTTTTCAGCAACACAAAACCTACAAAATCAATCAATAGTCCTTTTAAAGCTTTCTTTTTTAGGATTCACAATACTCCAATTCCCCAAGCCTTTATAAAAAAGAGCGATTTTAAGCTTGCTGAATATATTGTATCAGCATATATTACAGATTGTAACATATTGTTATTCATAAAATCACCTCAAAAAGAACAGAAAGAGGTTTTTATGACTGATCTCGTAAAAGCCGCTG
>NZ_JBHIMK010000198.1:0-2270 GCF_042194085.1 Bartonella sp. MU70NMGDW | reverse complement strand
TCTTGCATTAATCTCTGCAAGCGCTCGGGATAAAAAAAATCTTCTGGACGCAAATCTATCCCATGATCACGTGCGTAGTTCAGAAGCATAATTTGATACTTAGCTGGTATAATTCCGCCTTTACCCTCTCGCTTTTCAAAAGGGTAAGCCCATTTTCTAATTACAATAACATTGCGATTAACGATATTAGCAACTTTTTTATACCCACCTAGATACTCAATTATGAGTTTTGCGGTTTTCGTATATGTTTTTATCATAGCGATAAAAATACGATATCAAAAATATTTAGTCAATACGAAAAACGTATCATTATATTTTTTATATTGTAAGGACTTTAAAAATAAGGAATAAACTTAATTATGATTAGGCAAAAAGAGCTAAAAATTTGGATAAAAAAAGAGCTTGATAAAATGGGACGAGGGAGCCAAGCCAAGCTTGCCGCCCATCTTGGTATAAGAAGACCAGCTATATCCAATATGATTAATCTTAATACAAATAGGGAAATGAGAGATATTAAGGCAGATGAATTAGTTAAAATTATGGAGTTTTTTAAAGATTCTTCACCTATTTCTGGACCTTACTCTGATGATTTTCTTTACTTATATTCACAAGCGAATGATTCTGAAAAGAAGATTGTCGAGGATCTTTTAAAATCTCTGCTCGCAGCAAGAAATTCATAAAAGCTTTTTTTTCACATTCGGTTAATTTATTTAGCATGATGGATAGCTGCTTTTCTTTTATATTTTCTATCATAAGCACCTCATTAACATTAATGATAATAAACAAAATCGAATAGATTTATAAAAATAAAAATACGTTTTTCGTATTTTATCTATTGACACATCGTTACGAAAAACGTATTAATCACTCCATATCTTAGAAAATAACTTTTGCCAATAGGCAGTATGGAGGCATTTGTGAAGAAACCAGTGTTTATAAATTCTGATGAAATTCTCTTAGTGATGTGCGAAAATGAAGAGCAAAATCTCGCTAAATCTGGTCCTTTCTTAGAAGAAAGTGACATGATCAAATTTATCGACCAAGCCGATAATGCTGTCCAAATTTTGCGTATTGAACCAACGACTAATCGTTGCGAAGATATCTCTGAAGATATTGCCGAATTCTATCTTAAAGAATGTGAAGAGCAGTGTTTCAACGGAAACATTCCTCACGATTTTATTCTACACAGCACAGCATACGGTTTTTTTTTAGATGATATAAAACAGCGCGAATATGATGATGCAATGTATGGTTCTTACGAACAACAACACCGTTTGCGTCCTTGTGATGTGCTTTAAAAGCTAAAGGCGTTTTTAAAAGACGCCTCCTTCTCTTATCAATATTGGTAATTCAAAGAGATTATAAAAATGGATAATCCTATCACTATTACAAATAACACCATTAACGAAGAAAGCGTTCAAACAGTCAACGCACGTGATTTGCATAGTTTTTTAGAAGTAGGTAAAAAATTTGCGGACTGGATTACTGAACGTATCAACAAATATAATTTGGTAGAAAATCAAGACTTTGTTTGCTTCCCTATTTTGGGAAGCAAAGGAAGGGGTGGTCACAATCGTAAAGACTATCATCTAACTCTAAGCGTAGCCAAAGAGCTTTCTATGCTTGAAAACAATAAGAAAGGTAAACAAGCCCGTCAATATTTTATTGAATGCGAGCGGCGTGCAAAGCAAGTTCTTACACCACAAATCGATTACTCAAGTCCACAAGTAATGTTAGGTGTATTAACTCATCTAAAAAATGAAAATGAGCGTAAAGACATCATCATTGAAGATTTAAAACCAAAAGCCATGGCTCTTGAAAGCTTACAACGCTCTGATGGGCTCTTCGGTCTTACTGAAGCCGCTAAAGTGCTCGAAATGCAACCAAAACAATTCATTCTCTTCCTACAGAAAAAAGGATGGGTGTATCGACGCACTTTCGGGGATCGCTTATTGCCTTATCAGGATAAAATCCAAAAAGGACTAATGGATTGTCCCACCATTACACTTCAAACCGCAAGTGGAATAGAAAAAGTCATTCCTTGCGCAAAAATCACAGCAAAAGGAATTGGTATGTTGTCTCAAGAGATTAAAAAACAAAACATGCATTAAGGGAAATAAACCATGGAAAAAAAATATGAACTTACTGATGAAACAATTGAGTTTGATGGCAGAACTCTCCACCGCATACGTTCATTGAGAAGCTTCGGAAAAATCAAGAAAGGTGACCTAGGCGGCTTTATAGAAGGTGAGAGCAACTTAAGTCATGAA
>NZ_JBHIMK010000197.1:0-2287 GCF_042194085.1 Bartonella sp. MU70NMGDW | reverse complement strand
GGATTGATGCGAAAGATTTGGATTGCATCATCTGCCTCGTCAATAATTTTTAGAACTTGGCTTTCATCCAGTGGTCCAGACCGACCAATGTTTTGATCATCATCATAGACAACTAATAAAATTTCATCGGAATTTATAAGAATTGGATTTTCCATAATTTTTCCTCCCTAACGCCTCTTGGCAATTGTTTGTGCGTGGCTTATGGATATATTAGTACATTATGCACTAAAGATAGTCAAGTACATAATGTACTATTTTTTTTAAAAAATAAAAAAAAGACGAATCACGGCACAATTTAGAGAATCAAAAATTTGCTGTTTACTGATAAAAATCAAGCAAACTTGCTTCAATCTGTTGATAGCAATCTAATCGATAACGTGAACAGAGAATCGTATTGTGTTTACATATCAAGAATAGTGCGCCGTACACGACCTATTATAGAGATAGCGCCTTCAAGTTTTGGAGCCTTTATTGTTTTGTCGTATGAAGCGGGCTGAAAAGGAGGATCATCATTAGGTCTGTATCGTTTATATGTCGCTTGTCCAGATTCATCTGCAATTACATAGCAGGCATTAGGCACAAGTTTTTTGTCTCGCATATTTACAAATATTATAGAATCTGGAGGGCTAATTTTATTCATAGATGCGCCATCTACACGTAAAGCAATCCATTCACCGGCAGGAAGATTAACAGCCTCTGTCATAGGATAATCTGAAAAATCCATTATCCCATCTTGCTCGCTTAGTTCTCCAGCGCTAATCCATGAAACGAGAGGAATACTTATATTGAGGTTAGGACTTTCTTGAGGAGACTCGCCATACAAAATCCACCCCGGATCTACATTAAATACTTGTCCATAGAGCTCGGCTATTTGGCGCGAAATACCACGATTTCCATTTTCGTGACTAATTAAGGTATTTTGATTAAGAGCTGGTACAGCGCGCGCAGCTTCGCTTGGTGTTGCATATCCAGCATTCTTACGCGCTATTTTAAGTCTATCTTTTGGCAAATAAGTCATTTGTACATTATCCACTATTTTTTTAATTCATTGTGTACGATTTTATCTTGATTAAAAGTTGTACGTAATGTACTATTTTTATCATGGTTAATGATTTTTATGTCAAAAGTTTGATTGAATCTTGGGGATCTATATGCCAATTTGCAAAAGAAATTGGTTGTAGCTATGAGGCTGCGCGTAAAATGCGTGATCGCAATAGTATTTCTCCAAAATACTGGAATATAATTATTCAGTTGTCTAAAGCTAAGGGTCTATCTTGGGTTACACTAGATTGGTTCCTACATAATTATGGGAGTAAATCCCATAGAGTTATTCGTCCAATGACAAAACGAAGAAAAGATACGCTTCATCTGGTGGAGAAAATTAGTACAGCAAATGCATCACAAACAGTAATATCTTCTCATAGTGCTGCTCATACAGAAAATAACAAACATCAACAGCACCATTCACATTCTTAAACAGGCAAAAATAAAGAGATCAAATTAATAACGCGTCACCATGCGCACGCATAAATACGCAACAGCCTTAAGGGGGGATTATGATCACTAATTTATATTTAATGAAAGAAGGGGGCGCGCATGTCTAATGGTATGCCATGGATAAGATTCCATTTGTATGACTGGATAAGTGGTACAGATGGAATGACGTTAGAGCAAAGGGGCGCTTATATGACGCTTCTCGTTCGCATGTACGATAAAAAAGCACCAATTAAAGAAGATTTTGAAACGCTTGCACGTGCTTGCAATTGTTCGCAGAAAAAATTTGCAGCTATTGTCGAATACTTAATGAGGAATGATAAACTTGTTGAGACAGATAATGGATTGTGGAATACGCGCGTTGAAGAAGAGCTGAACGATTTTGCTGATAAAAAAGAGCACATATCGCAAGTTCGTAGTGAGGCTGGTAAAAAAGGTGCACAAGCAAAAAATAATACAAAACAACATGTTAATAATTTTGCTGAAGCAAATGACAAGCAAAACGTTTTTTTGCTGAAGCAAACGCTAAGCAAAATCAAGCTATAAAGAACCAGAATAAGAATATATATAAAAAAACTAAAACTGACGTTTTAGCAAAAAAAGAAATTGGTTCTGAAAGTTTAGAAACAAACGAACAGGTTGACGAGCCAACAGAGGTTGCTGCTGTTGAGACCACATCAGAGCAAATCGAAACCTCATCAGACAACCAACCTCCCATTCACGAGCAAGAGAACGTTCCCAAAAAAGCAAAACGAGCGCAAGCTAATCGCGGTTGTCGATTGCCTGCGGATTT
>NZ_JBHIMK010000196.1:0-2310 GCF_042194085.1 Bartonella sp. MU70NMGDW | reverse complement strand
TGATCTGATCATTTGTGATGAAGCACACCGTACCACTGGAGCTGTGTTAGGAACAGACAAGAGTGAATCTGAGTTTATCAAGGTTCATGACAATAGCCTTATTCGGGGCAAGAAACGTCTGTATATGACCGCAACCCCTCGTATCTTTAGTGATAATGCCAAAAAACAAGCTAATGAGATTGATGCCGTTCTGGCTTCTATGGATGATGAAGAGCTTTATGGCAAAATCCTTTATTCTTATAGTTTCTCCCATGCTGTAAAAAATGGACTTTTAACGCCTTACAAGATTATCGTTTTAGGTGTTGATGAAGGAGAAGTGAGTAAATCTATCCAGCATCTGATGACAGATAAGAATTATGAACTTATTCTTGATGATAGAACAAAGATCATGGGTTGTTATCAAGCTCTTACCAAAATGGATCTGAAAATTGATCTTGGAGATGATACAAGACCCATGCATCGGGCTTTGGCTTTTTGTAGAGATATTAAAACTTCTGAACGCATATGTAGAACATTCAACGATGAAGAAGTTAAGAAAGATTTACGTGATCTTCATGAAAACCATAAAAATATTCCCCCTCTTAACTGTCAAGCAGATCATATTAATGGAAAATCTGGTGCCAAAAACCGTATGATAAAACTTGACTGGTTGAAAGAAGATGCGGGTGAGAATGTCTGCCGTATATTAACCAATGTACGCTGCCTTTCAGAAGGTGTTGATGTTCCTTCCCTTGATGCGGTTATGTTTTTACACCCGCGTAAAAGCCAAGTGGATGTGATACAAGCAGTAGGACGTGTGATGCGTCGTGCAAAAGGCAAAAAGATGGGTTATATCATTTTGCCGGTTGGTGTTCCTGCTGGTGTTTCACCAGAAGAGGCATTAAAAAACAATAAGAGATACAGTGTTGTCTGGCAAGTTCTCAATGCTTTGCTTGCCCATGATGAGAATTTTAGTAAAACCCTTAACCAGATGGTCTTAGGACAAGACGTAAGCTCTATCATCGACATTGTTACAGTTTCTAAAAAGACCGAATTAGAGAATGTCACCACGGTTATTGACGAAATCACGCTCCACGAAAAATCAGAAAAATCCGGACTTCAAATTGGGACACAAGCTCATGAACCGCACCAAACATATGAAGGACAAGGAAGATTGCCCTTTTTTATTGAGTTTCCCAATGCTCTCAAAACACTGATTGTTAAAAAATCTACCATGAGTGATTATTGGGGCATTTGGGCTGGCAATGTTGCTGAGATTGCACAAAACCATATCACACGCCTTCAAACTATGCTTTCTGATCAGACAAGCGAAGCTTATCATGCCTTTGATGCGTTTTATAAGGAATTAAAAAACAACTTAAACAGTGAGATAAAGCAAGAAGAAGCGATTGAGATGTTAGCGCAACATCTTGTAACGCGTCCCGTGTTTGAAGCTTTGTTTGAGGGCAATGAATTTGTGCAAAACAATGCCATTTCTCAAGCAATGGAAAAAATCTTAACAGAACTCGATAAAACCAATATTGAGGAAGAATCCAAAGAATTACAAGAGTTTTATGACAGCGTAAAGTTCCGTGCCTCTGGCATTACAGAACCACAGGCAAGACAAAATCTTATTATCAAGCTTTACGAAGATTTTTTTACCAAAGCTTTTAAGAAAACCACGGATAGGCTTGGCATTGTTTATACCCCCGTTGAGGTTGTCGATTTTATCATTCATTCTGTTGATGATGTGTTGCGTAATGAGTTTGGAAAAAGCTTGGGGTCACGTGGTGTTTCTATTCTTGACCCTTTCACTGGAACGGGTACCTTTATCACAAGGCTTTTACAATCAAAGCTCATAAAACCAGAGGATATGGAATATAAGTTCCGTCATGATATCCATGCCAACGAGATTGTCTTGCTAGCGTACTACATAGCAGCCATTAACATTGAATCGACTTATCATAGTTTGAAGAAAGGAGAGTATATTCCTTTCAAACATATTGGTTTAACCGATACATTCCGGATGCTTGAAAAACAAGATCTGATGAAAGGTTTACTAGAGGAAAACAGTGCATATTTAGAACTTCAGAAAAATCTAAACATCGAAGTTATCTTTGGTAATCCCCCTTATTCTATGGGGCAAAAAAGCGAAAACGACAATGCAAAGAATACTTCTTATCCGATTTTAGATAAACGTATTAGTGAAACTTATGCTGCTCATTCAAAAGTAACAAATATAAGAGCACTTTATGATAGTTATATTCGTGCCATTCGCTGGGCAAGTGACCGTATAAAAGATTGTGGTGTGATTGGTTTTGTTACAAATGC
>NZ_JBHIMK010000195.1:0-2316 GCF_042194085.1 Bartonella sp. MU70NMGDW | reverse complement strand
AAGGATTCACGTGATGCCATTAATGGTGGACAAATTCATACCCTCTCTGGAGATGTTGCGAAGTTTTTAGGTGGTGGTACAGCTTTTACAAATGGTGCTTTCACGGGACCCACCTATAAATTATCTAAGATTTCTGAAGACGGTAAGGAAGAAGAAGCTGAATTTAAAGATGTTGGTACAGCTTTTGAAGGCATTGATACGAGTATCAAGAATGTGAATCAGCGGATCAAGGATGTGACACAAGGTGTTGCACAGGATTCGTTGACGTGGAGCAAGGATGATGATGCCTTTGTAGCGACGCATGGAGAAGGAGAGAAAAAAGGCAACAGCAAGATCACGTCTCTTAAGGATGGTGAGCTCTCAAAAAAGTCAACGGATGCGGTTAATGGCTCACAGCTCCATTCTACGAACACAGCCCTTGCGGAATATTTTGGTGGTAATGCCAAGTATGAGGACAGCAAATGGACAAAACCTGATTTCAAAGTTGCGCAATTTGATGCTGATGGCACAGAAGGTGACGAGAAGACTTATCATAATGTTGCTGATGCTTTTGAAGGTGTTAACAGTACTTTCAACACTTTGAATGAAGAGATTGTCGATGTAAGAGATAGTATCCTTGTTAAGCAAGAAGAAGAGATAACTTTAGCGCGTAGTCTCCGTGCGGGGGGATCGGGTGCTATCACCATTGCTAAGGAAACAGGCGGCACTAAACTAAGTATTTTCAACAAAGACGGTAAAGAACGGACAATCGCCGGTGTGAGTTCTGGTGAACTCTCAGGAACCTCGACAGATGCGGTTAATGGCTCACAGCTTTTTACCACCAATAAAAATGTTACTACAGTTGCTGAGCATACAGCGAAATATTTGGGCGGAGGTGCCAAGTATGAGAGTGGAGAGTGGACAGATCCAAGTTTCAAGGTTAAGACCGTTAAGGAAGATGGTAGTGATGTTGAAGAGCAGAGCTATGCAAGTGTTGCGGAAGCCTTTGAGGGTGTAGGTACTTCTTTCAAGAACATTCATAAAGAGATTACACAAAGCAATACGACGGTTACTGAAAACATTAAGCAGAATGCGTTGATGTGGGGTGAGAAAGAGGGAGCCTTTGTAGCCTTGCATGGAGAAGAAAATAGTAAAACCAATAGCAAGATTAAGTATCTTGCGAATGGAGACATTACTGTAGACTCAAGTGATGCGGTTAATGGCTCACAGCTTTATTCCATGAATAAGATGTTTGCGGAGTATTTTGGTGGAGGTGCTGGCTATAATGACAAGGGCGAGTGGAGTGCTCCAAGTTTCAAGCTACAAACTGTCAACTCTGAAGGTAGTTCTGAAGAGAAGAGCTATGATAATGTTGCGGATGCATTAGCAGGAGTAGGGACATCTTTCACGAATATTCACAAAGAAATTAACAATGTTGTTAGTGATAGCTTAGTTAAACAAGATGACAAGACGCATGTTATTAGCATTGGAGGCGAAAAAAGTGGCACAAGCATTACCCTTTCCAACATTGATGGAGCGGAACGGACTCTTTCTGGAGTGCGTGGTGGAACGATTTCAGAAACATCCACGGATGCGGTTAATGGTTCACAACTTTATTCTATGAGTAATGTCTTAGCGGCCTATTTAGGAGGAGGAGCCGGCTATAAGGATGGGAAATGGAGTGCACCGGAATTCAAGGTTGCACAATTTAAGAGCGACGGTAGTTCAGATGAGAAGACGAGCTATGATAATGTTGCGGCTGCGTTTGATGGTGTGAATATAGGTATGACTAATATCAACAATCGTATTCATGATGTTGAGAAGAATGTGGCGTCCAATGGTTTAAATTGGAATGAAACTGAAGGAGCGTACGACGCGAAGCATGATGACAAGTCGAGCAAGATTAAGAATGTCTTAGCTGGTAAAGTTGAAGAGAATTCACAAGAAGTTGTGAATGGAGGTCAGCTATGGGAGACGAATGAGAAAGTGAAAGAGGTTGAAAAGAAAGTAGATACGATTGATCAACATGTAAAAGATATTACAACAACGGTTATGGATGGAGCGGTTAAATATGACAAAGATGGTGATGGTAAAAAGACGAATAAGGTTACGTTGGTAGGTGGGAATGAGAGTGATCCAGTTTTGATAGACAATGTAGCGGATGGAAAGATTGAAACGGGCTCGCATGAAGCTGTTAATGGGGGTCAGTTACATGATTACACAGAACAGCAGATGAAGACGGTTCTTGAGGATGCCAATAAGTATACGGATGAGAAAGTTTCTCATATTGTAAAAGATGGAGTTAATGAGGCTAATTCGTATACGGATATGAAGTTT
>NZ_JBHIMK010000194.1:0-2324 GCF_042194085.1 Bartonella sp. MU70NMGDW | reverse complement strand
ACGCGCACGACAACAACAATGGCACCCACTTGCTTGAAAATGAGATCAAGGGCATTAGGTAGGGTGCCTTGACGCTTACCCGTTTTATCGAGTTTTGCAGCTTGTGAAAGAGAGCCTGCTACCAAAACGGGTGTGTTGAGAGGGAATGCTTGTTCATCGGCATCGGGTGCTGTGCCAACAATCCCGATAACTGCCGATTGTACCGCGCGAAGGGGTCGGGTGCCGTCGTCAACTTCAACGACTTCAACACCGTGTAGAAAACCTGTTGCCATACTTTATGCTCCTTTAAATGAGGGGTGAATGAAAATGAATGGGAAAAATGAGAGGTAAAAAGCCGCTTTTGAAAACGACTTGACAAAATATTCAAAACCGTTAGATTCATACAAAGGTGCTTGAAAAACACCTTAAAACAACAAGCGGATTGGTTACCGAAATAATCAGTCTTCTGTACATTAAAGACTTTGACTCATTATATGCTACACGCATATAATAGCTTTGTCGGGTGTGGTTACGCTATACAATACCCTTTCGGGGGAAAGGCATAACGACGGGCTTGTTGCCGTGTTTTTCAGCACCCGGCATTTTTATAAAAAATGTCAATGAAAAACGTCTAACAACAAGGAGTTCTCATGAATACTCTTATTCCAATATCGGAACAAATCATTGATCAGGAAACTGTTCAAACTGTTAACGCTCGTGATTTGCATACGTTTTTGAAGGTAACATCTCGTTTTAACGATTGGATTATTAATCGTATTAAAGAATATGGTTTCCTAGAAAATAAGGACTTTGCGAGTTTTACTAAAAATTTAGTAAAACCTAAAGGCGGTCGTCCAAGTACAGAATATCACATCACTTTAGACATGGCGAAAGAGCTCTCAATGGTGGAACGTAACGAGAAAGGACGTCAAGCACGCCGTTACTTTATTGAGTGTGAAAAGAAACTGAGAAACCAATCTGTTGATTATGATCGTGATACGCGTTTTGATTTGCCAAGTTATTGGGAAGGTATGAAACCTGGTGAAAAAGTTTTGTATCTTTTAGGTCCAATTCATATGCGTCTTCTTGATGCCTTCAGAGTAGACGAAGAAAACAGAAAATATAAAGCCCTCATTAAAGAAGCAAAAAAGGTCTTAGCAAGTCCGATTACAAAAGCTGCTTAACTTTAAAAACATGATTTTCTCTCCTCGTCTTTTAGGCGGGGAGGTGGTTAACAGCATAAAATATCTTTACATAATACATATTGTACGTATAATACGTATTATACATTAAAGATAGGATGTGCATATGAAAAAATATAGTTTTACAGATGTAAACCGCGGGGCAGGCGATATTTTAGACGAGGCTATGTCTACACCTGTAGCTTTAACAAAGCGAGGGCGTGAAAAAATCATTATGCTTCCTGTTGATTTATATCATGAATTAATAAAAGCGCGTTCTCGTATACAATCTTTTGTTTATGCAGATGCACCGCAAAATATATTAGACGATTTAGATCGTGGTTTAGATGATATTTTAAATGGCGACGAATATGTTTAAAGCAGGGGATGTTGTTCAATATTATTATTTATGGCACGAACAAGCGCAAAAAGGTGAACATTCGGGGCGCAAAGCGCGTCCTTCCTGTGTTATGGTTAAAACTGAAAGCCATTTCTTTTTGTTTCCTATCACTTCTCAAGAGCCTATTAATTTACAATATAGCTTAAAAGTACCTGAGATAGAATGTAGACGTGCGGGGTTGCAAATGCAATCTTGGGTGCGTGTTGATGAATTTAATGTTGTTCCTTGCGAATCTTTGTTTGACTTTGAAGATTTAAAACCACAAGGGCGTTTTAGCCTCGCTTTCGTGCGTAAAATTGCACTTAAAATTAAAGAAGTTAAAGCAATAAAACCACTTGGAAAAGTCTCTAGAGATTGAGTCACAAAGTCAAACAGCGTGGAGTGTTGGAACTTTGCTAACATCTGTTTCACGTTCAGCATGCCACGCATCATAATTCGCTTGCATACGTAACCATATGGCAGCTCCATTCCCAAACATTTTGCCAAGACAAGCCGAAAGAGAAGGAGATATAGGCTTTTCGGCATTTAGAATATCATAGAGATGTTGGCGTGATATACCGAGCATTTGTGCAATTTCTGACTTTGTTTTGCCTGTTTCAGGAATAATATCTGCTAAAACTTCTCCTGGATGAGTAGGACAGCGGTTTTTATCTCTTTGTGCAGGAATGTCATCCATAACTGTATCCTTTCTTAATAAAGTGAATACGAAGTTTAAATTCTATTGTCATTTTGCTCTCCAAATTAATGAAGAGACCATAACAATC
>NZ_JBHIMK010000193.1:0-2341 GCF_042194085.1 Bartonella sp. MU70NMGDW | reverse complement strand
TAAAGCTATGCAAACAATTTTAAAAACCGCCTCTCTCCCCCTCCTCGCCTATTGCCAGCACGGAGCACGCTCGCTGCATCTTTATCGTTTAGCACGGCTTTAAACAGAGGTTTCGCACACTTACTCCTCACCCTAAAAGATGAAGACTCTTAAATACACATCGACCTGTAAAAAATAATCTGTCAATAATCTTTGTCTTGCGCCTTTCCCTTGGCTTGCCACTTCATAAAACTCTACAAGCAAGCTTTGCTCCTCAAACAACAAACATGCGCACCTGAAGCCGTAAAAATGCATGAAAATTCATATGATGATCAAGGAAATTTATTTTCACCTCACCTTTTATCACTGCTCCACCTCCTTTTTCTTAATCCTTTACCAATACGAGCTCATTCGTACGCCACAAACACCTAAAATGACAGTAAAACCACTAAGAAAACCCCATATTCCGGATAAAAGGCATGCAGAGTATTTTATAAAAAAGCCGTAAGCCATAATCTATGGTTATTATAAGATATTGATTTATAATAATTAATTATTTTGCACGTTGAATGAGAACGCCTAATACCGTAAGATTATCCCATTTTCAGTCTATTTATAGTGAATCAATCAAAAGCGTGTTTCTTGCATATCACAAGCAGAAAGTGTTCGTATGGCGTAAAACGAGTTAAGAAAAACTCCCTCTCATAAACGCTCTCAAATAGCCAAAGCTGTACAACACTGGAGGCTTGCCAATATAACTGATGATGCTAGATTGCTCTTTTATTAGGCATAAAGATGATAGCGCTCAACGGAGCTTGCATGATACCATTCATGAGTACCATCGTGAAAATTGATATGGGAAGCGTTGAGAGATATTTCTTTAAAACAAGCGCGTCAATTAGCAAAACAAGTATATTCCAGCATTTTATTTTACCCGTGGGGCGTGATATCCTATTCAAAGAATAACAAAAGCCTGAAACTGTTATTTTCATGATTTAAGAGATATTGCTCTGGACACTTTTGAAAGTGGAAAACCCGAATTTAAAAAAGACAATCATCTGGACTGATTTCCCCCTTTATAACTTCATATTTTTCCCCAATAAGGCTGTAAATTGATTTCAGAGATTATCCAAATGAATCTAGGCAATATAGGAGGCTCTTCTCATCTGGCATACAAAAGCTGTAACAGCAGAGAGAGTATTAAAGCGCCTTAATCTTTGTCTCAAACATATTGCTCGCGTTGAGGATCGCTAAAGCAAAAGCTTTATGAGAAAAACAATACGATAAAGTCACAAATAGACCAAACATAGATTGGAAAGATGTTCCAACTTTTATCCAATACTTCTATCAAAAAACAACAAAACATTATTGGCTTTGCGTTTTCATATCCTTACAAAACTGCCTGCCCGCTGCATTATAGGTGTTATATTTGTGAAGAAAAAAGGAGATATATGGACAGTTCTTAACTTGAGAATTTGCAAGATTTACGTGATACAATAACAAGGTTGTACTTTTATCAATCAAAAGCATGAGAAATTCTGAAGCAAATACACCTGCTTTCTCGTAATGATTTCTTTTTATCTGCAATCGATCGTAGTCTCCTTAATGTGAAGGACCTGTCACAATATACGAGAGAAACGAGACTTAAAGCATTTTCAAGCGGCTTCATTCTCGTTTACGTGATTGGGGTTAGCATAAAGCTGCTGCTGACCACCGCTCTACTTTACGAGACTCGACAAACAAACCTTTTTTTTAAATATTCATCATATGATACAAAATATCACAGGCGTAAGGTTTTACATAAACTCAATATCATCATAAAAGACGATACGACATAATAAAACAAATTAGAAAAAAGAAACCATAAATTTTAAAAACAGTCTTTCTCCCTCTTCACGTCTATTATTGCCAAATAGGCTGGGGCTTATTCTTTAATGCATCTTTTATGATGGTTTTTAACGGATCAGAAAGAAAAAAGCAGTAAACTTTTGAATGACAAGAAAAGCCATAAAATGAATTTTGAAAAAGATAATGCCAAAATCAGATCTTCAGATATTCGATTCTCCCTCTCAACAACGGAAAAAACATATATTCCATGATGCTTTGGAATATATCTTTGTGATTATAATCACTTTAAGTGCTATTTTTACGGCTCTTCTCTCTTTTTCAGATCAGTTTAGGACATATTTTTAAAAGTAAGCAGCCTATCCAACTTTGATAATGGTTGTACTGTCTTTAAAATTTCTTTTGCTTTTTTTTCATCACGATGCATTTGCGCAATCAAAGGTTCAAGCCCATCAAATTTTTCTTGTCCTCGCAAAAACTGCAAAAAAGAAACGGTACAGCTTTCCCCATAAAGGTC
>NZ_JBHIMK010000192.1:0-2355 GCF_042194085.1 Bartonella sp. MU70NMGDW | reverse complement strand
TGACCAGAACCATGCAAAGCAAGCCCATAGGAAGCCGTTAACATAACTTCAAAAAATACAAATAAATTAAATAAATCACCGGTCAAAAAAGCGCCATTTATCCCCACCATAAAAAATTGCATCAGTGACTGAAAATGAGAACCCGCTTTGTACCAATAAGCCCGCGCAAAAACCAGTACGCTAGTCACCAACAAGCTTGAAAGTAAAAGCATCATGGCGCTTAAACGATCAAGGACCAAAACAATTCCGAAGGAAGAGGGCCAATTGCCAAGCCGATAAACATCACAAGCCGGCGCTATTTCAAGAGTACGTATAATTAATAAAATAGCAATAACGACCGACAATCCCGCCGAAAAAAGACTAATCAATGATTTAAATTTCGAACGCCGTTCATCATAGAAAAGTAGAGCAGCTCCAGTGATTAACGGCAAAAGAATAGGCAAAATAAGGAGATGATGCACCCCTACTTCCATCACTGCACCTCACGTCCATCAACGTGATCTGAACCCGTTAAACCGCGTGAAACCAAGAGAATAACTAAAAATAAAGCTGTCGTTGCAAAACCAATCACAATCGCAGTTAAAACTAAAGCTTGAGGGAGAGGATCGACATAATTAGCTGGATTAATAACAGCAGTAGGATCAACAATTGGCGCAGCATTACTACGCGGTCTACTCATTGAAAACATAAAAAGATTGACACCATAGGAAATCAAAGACAAACCAAGAATGACTTGAAAAGTGCGTGGACGTAAAATAAGCCAAATTCCTGATCCAACAAGAATACCAATACCTAAAGAAAGAACAATTTCCATTAATTTTCCTTCTCTTTCAAAACAGGTTTCTTCCCGATTCGGTAACTCCGAATTGACTGGTGTGCAAGTGCAATTAAAATGAGAACAGTTGCTCCTAACACAAGAGAAAGCACACCAAAATCAAACAAAAAAGCAGATGCCATGGGAACTTTTCCAATTAACGGAAAATGAATATATCGAAAAAAGGATGTTAAAAAAGGATATCCAAAAAACCAAGAGCCCATCCCCGTTACGACTGACAACAATAAGCCAAAGCCCATCCAACGCAAAGGTAAAACTCTCAAATGCGTTTCCACCCACCGAATATCGCGTGCAAGATATTGTAAAATAAATCCTATCGCCAAAGTAATACCACCAACAAATCCACCTCCTGGCAGATCATGCCCTCGCATGAATAAATAAACAGCAAAAGCGATAATAATCGGAAAGAGCCAACCCATAATAACAGCAGGAACAGCTAAATAATTCAACACTGTATCTCCCACATTTCGATTAGGCTGTGCCATATCAAAGGCTTTTTGAACACGTTGTTGAAAAGGTGCATCAATACTTTCAGGGGCAGGACGAAACCGCCGTAAAAGGGCAAAAACAGTGAGAGAAACAACACCCAAAACGACAATTTCTCCCATAGTATCAAAACCACGGAAATCAACCAACAACACATTCACAACATTGCGACCACCAGCATCAGAGTAAGCCTTGGTGAGAAAAAAATCAGAAATCGTCGTACCTTGAGGACGTGTCATCACTGCAAAAGAGAGCCATGCTACACCAGCACCTCCCACAAGGGCTATGATGAAATCACGGATACGACGCAAGCGCACGAAAAAACGAACAGGCGTTGGTGTAGGATTATGCAAACGTTTAGGCAACCACCGTAAACCAAGCAATAATAAGACGACTGTAACAACCTCAACAACTAATTGTGTTATTGCTAAATCAGGAGCAGAAAGCCATAAAAAGGTTGCACAAGTCATCAAACCAGCTCCCCCCGACAACATGAGTGATGCAAGACGATGAAACTTTGCTTGCCAAGCAACTAAAAGCGCACATAATCCGCCGACTAACCAAAGAGCAAGAAAAGGAATATCAACTGGAAAAAGCGGTAACGCCCCCGCTGAAATGAAACCATCGCACCAAAGTAAAAGACCAACAAATGCAAAACACACCCAAAAAATCCAGTGCAACTGTATCTGCAAGCGGCGTGTTGATAAAATAGATTCCACCGCACGTGCCCATTTCCAAGAAATAATCACGAGAATACGTTCAAAAATACGCGGTCCATTTAAGTGACGAAAAAAAGGTGCTCCATCATCACAGGATAAAAAATAACGGTGCCCGACAGCGTAGAGCAATCCGCCTCCTAATAACGCAACAAAACTCATCACTAATGGAGTATTCAACCCATGCCAAACGGCTAAACTATAAGGGATTGTCATTGATCCTAAAACAGACACGACCGCGTTATCTAAAATAGGTCCTATAGTTAAATTAGGAAAAATACCAACGGCTAAACAAATAAACACCAAAAGCTCCATTGG
>NZ_JBHIMK010000191.1:0-2370 GCF_042194085.1 Bartonella sp. MU70NMGDW | reverse complement strand
CTTACTGATACAACTGGACAGAGGGCGATGGGGCAAGATGCTGGACAAATCATTGGCTCTCTCAACCGCAACACCGCAGCAGCCCACCAAGCTGTAGGACAGCTAGATGTCGCACCGCTTGAGGGAGCAGTGCATAATCGCGTAGATATGATCAATGATTTATCGGATGAAGGATTGGGATACTGGGACAAAGTGCGCGAAGTCGCAAATGTTAAAGAGCATCCAGTAGGTGAGATTGCGCATGATGAAAATGGCAAAGTACTCTATTTAACCGATGAAAATGGAGAACCTATAAAAGACAGCGATGGAGAATATATTACTCTGTATCACTTTTTAAATGCTGAAGATGAGCAGTATTTACAAGCTGGCTCTGATGGCAACAGGCGTATGTTCTATAATGGTATTTTTAACACACCCGATGAGGCAGCGCGTAATGCGGTTCAGTTAGCTGATAATGAGCATGAGCCCCTTTATTTTACATACCACCCACAAGCTAAAGACAGGCTCGTAGAGATCGGAGTAGCGATTTATGAGTATTTTGGGAGATGGAGTAATTCGACCAAGAAGTTACAAGATTTTATCTATCGTTATGGCAATACAGGGGCGATTGTTAGTGCGCATAGCCGTGGTAGTTTGACAGTGGGCAATGGAATGCGTGACTTTGAACAGCGTGGCATTCACGGTATAGCAGAAAAAACAGATATCTATCTTTTTGGACCAGCTGATAACTCTCAATCAATAGCGAATGCACTATATTATGTGAGTGATGGTAAAAAAGATCATATTTATTTACAAAACCATATATTCGATCCCATTGGTACAGGAATTGGTCACAATCTACCTACTTTTTATAAGGCACCCTTGAGGTTCCCTTATGCAATATTTCCACCAGCAACTCCAATGATAGAGCAAGGGAAAGCTCTAGGCGGCTTTAAATCTAGCACCCATAGGTGTTATGGTAATGCGTCGGCAGCATGTAAACGTGATTATGGAGCACATCATAATGATAATACAAAAATTTATGCACCTTATGCAATTTTAGATAATTTAGGTTTAGGTTATTTATGGAGAAAAAAATGAATACACTGTTTAAATTATTGAGTGGGATAGTTTTATTAAGTATAGCTGGATGTGACATTGAAAACATTGACAAACCTGCTCCAGGGTACGTGAATATGTGGGAGAAGCCAGGAGCAGATTCTACTGAGGTAGGAAAAGCCTTATTAGAATGTGGAATGCCGAGTCTTATCGATCCTGGTTCAGAAAATAAAGAGGTAAACAATAATGGATGGGCAACAATTGATGCCTGTATGGTTCAAGCAGGATTCCACTATAAAGATAAATGGGGAGGAACTTGGTGTCAAAACTATAAAGCCGAAAACTTGCCCATTTGTCAGCCTGGTGCTGTCATCCCGAAGAGAAGTGTCGAAAAGCGCTTAAACAGCCCGTTTTGTAAAAGGTATAAAAATGCATCTGAATGCAAGCCTTAAGTCTTGCTTGTAATGACCGACAATCCGCCATCCTTGCCTTCGCTTGGAATGGCGCGATTGTTTACTCACGCACATTATTTAACGGATGAAGAAAAGCATTTACAAGCCGGCTCTTATGGCAAGGTGTTTTCCCATGTCTAGTGTTATGTGGTATTCTTTTACTTTTCCAACGCTTACTAAATTTTTAGTAAGCGTTATAAAGTTTATATTTTCCTGAAATTTACATTCTTTAATGCGATTTTTAATCCAATCATTAAAGCGGGATTTTATCTCTAAAAACGTATGCAAGTCACGTGCATTAACAGTTTGAACAGTCTCTTGATCAATGACCTGTTCTTTAATTTCTATAAGTGTGTTCATAATGAACTCCTAGTTGTTAGAGGTTTCTTAATGACACTCTAAAAGAGTGCCGGGCGCTAAGAAACACGGCAACTAGCCCGTCGCTATGCTTTCCCCGAAAGGGTATTATATGGCAAAACACACCCGACAATATTATTATATGCGTGTAGCATACAATGAGTCAAAGCTTTTAAATTGCGGAAAATGAGTTATTTCGGCAACCAATCCGCTAGTTGTTTTTAAGGTGTTTCTTAGGCACCTGATTCGATTATTCATATCGCTGTAATAATGTCACGCAGTAATATCACTTTTTTCTAAAAATCATAAGCACATCTTTACTTTATTTGTCGACTCACTTTAAATTCTGCGGCTTAGTTTTTTATTTATAGCGGAGGGGAAAATAATGCTCGATACGCTTGATACAATTGCGGTGATCGTATGCTTGTTATCATTCCCAGTGACGGTTGTCGGACTTGTTTTAGTGTGTATAAAAAAATGGCGGAAAAACGGATTGAAAACTCTTGGTATTGGAGTTTTATTA
>NZ_JBHIMK010000190.1:0-2385 GCF_042194085.1 Bartonella sp. MU70NMGDW | reverse complement strand
AAGGCAATTTCGCAATCATCGCTTCGTTAATTTGCCATCGGTTGTTAACTTCGTTTGAAAGATTGATATTTTGCTCGTGAATGATTGGTTGTTTGGTTTCTATCGTTTTGATTTGTTCTGATTGAACATCATCACACTCGATTGCCTTTTCAACAAAATCGTTTGTTTCTAAATTTTCAAAATCAATTTCTCTTTTTGATAAAATAATAGTTTTATTTTTATTGTTATTGTTAATGTTATTGTTAATGTTATTGTTAATGTTATTGTTATATATATAGGCATCATTAAGCATCGCTTTAGCATCATGCTTAGCATGCTTAGCATCATTAAGCATCGTTTTAGCATCATTAAGCATTGCTTTAGCATCGTTTTTATCAGTATTTTCAGTAACTTGAGCATCATCACAAGCATCACAAGTATAAGTTGTATGTTTATCCCATCTTGCCTGCGCTGCTTTCTTTGCTCTCTCCGATAATCTCTTTGATCGTGATGCTTTTGATACCTTTTCTAAACTCTCATGAGAGTTAGTAAGCTCTTCTTCAACATCTAAATTCCACAAGCGACCATCTGCTAAACGAATGAAATATCCTTCTTCAAGCAAAACATTCAGTGCCGCTTCAAACTTCTTCACTGAATAACCCGTGTAATTAGATAAAACTTTAATATTATAAAAAAGAGGTTCACCAGTATGCAACATACGTAACCGTAATCGCATATAGATATTGCCCTCTACAGCAGGCAAATAATCAACAACTATTGCCCACTTGTCTGCAAAAAGCCTCGTCCATGGTAATTTAATGGACATACCCCAATTCCCTTTCTTTAACTAAATATAAAATTGCTAAAGCATCTGCTTCGTTATCATCTTTCGGATTGTGCCCTTTTGCACGCACCGCCTTAATCATCTCTTCTTTCGACGCATTCCCCTTGCCTATCGTCGCTTTCTTAATCGTACTTACTGGTATCCCCTCATACGGTATCTGATGCTGTTCACACCACGCCGTTAACGTTGCTAACAAACCACCGTAAACATGCGCTGCATCTGTACCTTTATGACGCCTCACCTCTTCAAAATACACCGCGTCAATTTGACCTGCTGTCTGCTTTATTTCTGATAGCCATTGCTTAAAGCGCAAGTAACGCATTCCACCGCCTTCAAAACGGCGCGATTGAAAATTCACGGTACCACTGAACATGTCACCACTTGCACCACGTATCGCCCACCCCGTTTTGGTACCTAGATCAAAACAAAGAATCGTGTTAATCACCACACCACTCCATACAAAATGTGTTTTAGAAGATTGCTCTTTTTACGAAAATGCTGCCGTAGATCCTCAAAATCCACCAGAAAAAGTGAATTTTCCCGTCCGCGATATTCAATACTTTGAACCAGAAATCTTACAGCTGTTACGTTCAAAGAATAATGGTTTTCCAATTTGAACAATAACGCTGTTGTTCCTCAATACTTTTTTCAGCCAACTCGGCCCATGTCAGTGGCTTTGGCCTCACAAGATGAAATAATAAATATTGCGATCTATCCCATTTATTAACTTCTTCAATTGTAACGGTTTTTTTTGCCATAAACCATGTATGGACATCGTTAATAATTTGAATTGCTTCATTCTTTCTCTGTTCATCCATCATCAATTGTTGCAATATCTTTCGTGCTCTATTATCATCTTTTTCATCACTATATTCATTTATAATTGGAGCTTTGTTTACAAACTCTCTTACAAGCGCACGAACATCTTCAGGCTCTTGAAGATTGTCATTAATATTTTCATATTCAGTCAAATATTCTTGCTCTTTAGATTTCTTCTGTTCAGATTCCAACAAACGTTCTTGCACTTTTTGTTGCAATTGCTGCAATTGTTGTATTTTCTCTTCATTTTCTGCTAGCTGTCCTTCCATCAACGCTTTTTGTGACGCTATTAACTCATCTCGTTCTTTTATCGCTTGTCTAAGCATTTTTATGTTTTTAAAATTGGTATAAACCGCATAACATGAACACAAATTAGCAATACAAGATATAATAAGTGCAATTAAGCCCATCCCTCTCTCCTCACTTACCCTTCTTCTTACTCTTCTTATTCTTATGAGGCGGCGCTTTTACTGCTTCATCACGCGGCTTAAGCTCTTGTGTTAGTCTTTCAACTTCCTCGTCGCGTGATTGAACATCTGCTTTTAGTGCCTGTATCTTTTCACTTTTCCGTTTAAACTCTTCTCGGTACGCATCTATCTTTTGCTTCAATTCTTTAATTTCCGTATCACGTGATTGAACATCTGCTTCGAGTGTCATTACAACTTCACTTACATTTCTGAACGCCTTTTCATGCTCTTCAGTCTTTTGTTTCAGTTGTTTAATTTCCTCGTCGCGTTCTTCAA
>NZ_JBHIMK010000019.1:0-28134 GCF_042194085.1 Bartonella sp. MU70NMGDW | reverse complement strand
TAAGTTAATCCTTTCAACGCGCTCTTAAGTAACTTCAAAAAAATATTAAATATAATTCCAACTTAAATTTATTAAATTATAATGAAATAACACTTAATTTTACTATTTTTACTTCAATATAAAAAAAAAAGTCAAATTTAGAGAAAAAATACGACGAGCTATTCTAATTTTTATACACCCATATAATTCCCCTCTTTATCATATTGGTGTTTGATGCAATCTATCCATAAAACACCTCTGTGCATTTAAGCTAAGATTACACAAACGAATCAATATTGCAATATTAATTAGAATAAACTCCTATACTACTCTAAAAATCTTACTAATTAAACTTTTTACATTTGTTACTCTTCATGTTAAGTTCGTGGAGCCTTAGCAACAGCTGTTGTAATGCATGAAGCTCCGAAATATCAGATAAATTTTACTTTTTTCCTTATGTGATTCGTATGATACGAAAAAATAAAATCATTTACTGTATTATTGAAACATTTCATAAATTAAAACCACTGATTGTCTAAAATTTCTGCATAATTGTAAGAGAACTTTTTCCTAATGGACAATTTTCTGCCCTTGTTTACAAAACAATGGCGATACATTTTTGTAATAAAAGTTTTATATTCTACAGCTCCTAACCAAAAAGTTTAATTTAAAAATACGCTACTAAAGAAGTGCTTTTTTCTTAATTAAAAAACATATTTTCTTAGAGAGAAAATTTATAACTGTTGAAAATATTTTATTTATAATAAACTTCCTTAAAATATAACAACATATTAATTTACAATAATAATTTATCTTTTACATCATCAAATGTTTGTTTTTCATAGCTATTAAGAGTCTTCTGTTAGCAATTCTTTTATATTGCTAGAAACTGGGGCTTATCGAATTAATTGCGTCTTTTACTCAATAAAAATCTTTATCTTTCCAATCAAAATCTTTGCGTAAAATAGCACCTCTATCACTCT
This sequence comes from Bartonella sp. MU70NMGDW, assembly GCF_042194085.1. Taxonomy (NCBI): domain Bacteria; kingdom Pseudomonadati; phylum Pseudomonadota; class Alphaproteobacteria; order Hyphomicrobiales; family Bartonellaceae; genus Bartonella; species Bartonella sp. MU70NMGDW. Next base: position 27,172 of record NZ_JBHIMK010000019.1, on the reverse strand, counting down.
GCAATATATCCACTAAAACTTTGCAACTAATAATAAATATGAGGATAATTTTCCATTTATTAAATAATTCAGCTTTTCTTCGTATTCTCCTACTTCGTACTCTCTCGCTATATCTACCCTAGAGATAAATTTTTATTTTTTCAAATAGATCCTGTAATTTCGAACCAAGATTATAATATTTATTCTTCAGATTTTTCAGTTCTTTTAAAAACTTATTTCGTTCCTGCAAACGCTTATAGTATTCTGCTTTAGAAAATTTTTTCCCAAAATATCTAAATGATAAATACTTATCTTCAATAAATTATATGCTATCTTTAGTATTCTTTCTTTTGTTTTTTAATGTTGGTATTGTTCCTTAGAAGATAAATCAGCGTGAGCGTTTTTATGCCATATATTACAGGGAGTAAAAACTATCGTTAGTAACTTTTGTAATGAAGAAAGCATGTTATCTTGGCTTAAGTTTTTGCTTTTTAGAGAAGATACTTATATGCACGTTCTATTTATTGCGGTTACACCGTCTAAGCTATTTTCTTCATTATATCAATATGTCTTATGATGAAGAACGCAAAATGAATATGTAAGAAGTTCTTTTATTATAAACTTAAATTTTATTCTTATAAAAAATTAATAACTATTTGTTTTTATATAATAATTTTATAAAAACGAGTAACAATTCTGAAACAACAAAGAAGTTTTTAACCAGAATGTTGTTCTGCCATTTCGACAAGCTGTGTCATAATATTCGCTGCTCCAACAAGCCTTTCATCCGCTGTGGACCAATCACGAATAAGAGCGATACTTTGATCTGGTCGAATTTTTGCCATCGAACCTTGTTTTCCAACCCACTGAACAAGAGCAACACTATTTGCAAAATAATTATTGCGAAACTGTATAACAATCCCCTTTGGTCCAGTATCCAATTTTTCTACATGCGCTTTTCGACACAATGTTTTGATATAAAAGACTTTAAGAAGGTGTTGAACTTCAAGCGGTAAAGGACCAAAGCGATCAATTAACTCCGCTGCAAATTCATCAATTTGTTCTAAATCATCAAGTTCTGTTAAACGACGATAAAGCCCCATACGTAATGGCAAGTCAGGCACGAAACTTTCTGGTATCATCACTGTTGTACCAAGTGAAATTTGAGGAGACCATTGCTTATCTTCATTTAGCTCTCCATCTTTTAATTCAGCAACAGCTTCTTCAAGCATTTTTTGATAGAGTTCAAATCCAACTTCTTTAATATGCCCCGATTGCTCTTCACCTAAAAAATTGCCTGAACCACGGATATCCATGTCATGGCTTGCCAATTGAAAACCAGCCCCCAAGGTGTCAAGAGATTGTAAAACTTTAAGACGACGATCAGCAGCAGCTGTTAAAACTTTACCAGCAGGAAATGTAAAGAGTGCATAAGCACGTTGTTTTGAGCGCCCTACCCTCCCTCGTAACTGATAGAGTGCAGAAAGACCAAACATCTCAGCGCGATGCACAATTAGGGTATTGGCTGTTGGAATATCAAGACCAGATTCAATAATGGTTGTTGATAGCAAAACATCATATTGCCCATCATAAAATGCATTCATGATATCATCAAGTTGTCCAGCCGGCATTTGTCCATGAGCCACAACGAATTTCAGTTCTGGCACATGTGTTTTGAGATATTCTTCTACAAAAGTCAGATCAGAAATACGAGGACAAATATAGAAACTTTGTCCGCCACGATAATATTCTCGAAGCAGGGTCTCTCGTATAACAAGTGCATCAAAGGGTGAAATAAAAGTACGAACGGCCATTCTATCAATGGGGGGCGTTGTTATCAATGAAAGTTCACGTACACCCGATAATGCTAACCCTAAAGTGCGTGGTATGGGAGTTGCTGAAAGTGTGAGAACATGAATATCACTTTTAAGCTCTTTTAAACGCTCTTTGTGTTTGACACCAAAATGCTGCTCCTCATCAATGATGAGAAGGCCTAATCGTAAAAAATTAACTGCACCACTTAACAATGCATGGGTTCCAATGACAATATCGATTGTACCATCTGAAACACCTTTTTTTACTTTTGCAAGTTCTTTTGCTTTTACAAGCCTTGAAGCATGTCCAATTTTAACCGGTAATCCTTGAAACCGCGAAATAAATGTCTTGTAATGTTGACGTGAAAGCAAAGTTGTCGGTACAACAACAGCAACCTGATATCCATTTAATGCTGCGACAAAAGCACTTCGAATGGCTACTTCGGTTTTTCCAAAACCAACATCACCGCATATCAAGCGATCCATAGGCTTTCCTGAGGCTAAATCGTCTAAAACAGCATCAATTGCATTCATTTGATCTTCCGTTTCTTCATAGGGAAAGCAAGCAACAAACTCATCAAATGGTCCAACTGGTGGAAGTAAAGCAGGCGCAGCACGAGTTATACGTTCTGCAGCTATACGAATTAATTGCCCTGCCATTTCCAATAAATGTTTTTTAAGCCGAGCTTTACGTGCTTGCCAAGCAACACCCCCTAATTTATCTAAAGTTACCTCTGTTCCTTCTGAGCCATAACGTGAGAGAAGCTCAATATTTTCAACAGGTAAAAAGAGTAAATCACCTCCAGCATATCTAATTTCAAGGCAATCTCGTAAAATTCCAGTGGTTTTGATGGTTTTAAGACCAACAAATTGGCCAATACCGTGGTCGATATGCACAATAATATCACCAGAATTTAAAGCAGAAATTTCAGAAATAAAATTTGTATTATTTTTACGCCGCTTTGGCGATCTTATAAAACGATCGCCAAGGATATCTTGCTCTGCTATAACAGCCAAATCTTCAGCCTCAAAACCATGTTCTATCATGATAACAGCTGCTAATATGCGATCTCGTGGTGTTGCTTTGACAGTTTGCAAGGATTTTGCAACATCTATTTTTTTCAATCCATGCTCATCGAGAACTTGTAACAAACGATTGAGAGATCCTTCACTCCAACACGCTAAAAGCACTTTTTTACCAGCAGTGCGTAAAGATGCGATATGATCAATAACACTTGAAAAAACATTTTTTTCCTGCGCATTACGCTCTTTTACAAAATCATATCCCTGTTTAACATTGGTGTGAATAACAGTTTTTTCCGAACTTTGTGGAATATTAAAAGGCGAAAAATCAATACGCTGTGAAGATTGTTGCACACTTTCCAAAACACGCTCTGGCGTTAAATAAAAAAGACTAGGATCTATTGGATGATAAGAAGTAGAATTTTTTTCATCATTTTCGCGCTCTTTGCGCGCGTTATAATAGTCCTCAATAAGACGATAGCGTTCAATGAAGGCTTCTTCTATGAGATGCTCAAAAACTATCGGTAAGTTGCCACAATGGTCAAAAAAACTATCAAGGTTTTCATAAAAAAATGGAAGCCAATGTTCCATACCGGCAAAACGCCGACCTTGAGCAATTGCTTCATAAAGCATGTTATTTTTTTGTGATAAACCAAATGTACGGGTATAATTGCTCTTAAAACGGCTTATGCGTTCTGGTGTGAGAACAACCTCACTCATTGCCTGTAATAAAAGTTCAGTTTTTTGGCCTGTTGTCCTTTGACTTTCTGGATCAAATATGCGGATACTTTCTAGGGTATCTCCAAAAAAATCAAGACGTAAAGGTTCAACATCCATGGGAGAAAAGATATCAAGTATTCCTCCTCTTACAGCAAACTCACCAACATCACGGACAACCGTAACGCGTTCAAAACCATTGGTTTCTAAAAACTGAATAAGATTTCCCATGTTATTGCGCTGGCCAACACGTGCGTGAATAAGCTGAGCTTCTATCATTTCACGAGGAGGTAACTTTTGCATAATCGCATTTGCTGTTGTTAATATAATTGCAGGATGCGGATCTTTACGTAAATTTGCTATGTGTGCCAATGCTGATAATCGACGTGCCATAACAGAAATTCCTGGTGACACACGATCATAAGGCAAACAATCCCATGCAGGAAATTGAAGTATGGGTAAATTGGGCTCAATAAAATTTAAAACTTGTTGTAAATGAACAATTTTTGTTCCGTCGCGGACAACATAGATGAGCGGTTTACCTTGTGCAATTTCTGAACTTAATTTCGCAAGCGCAAAGGCTTCAAATCCATCAGGAACTCCATCAAAAATCATACGAACAGAATTATTTTTTGGAATAACAATTTTTTTAAATATAGGCATCGGGATTAATAACTTAAGCAAGTACGATAATTGGCAATATCACGAAAAAGTGGACTATCAACTTCAGAGGGTGGCGAAACTTCTCCAGTAATCCATGTGAGTAAATCACGATCATCAAAAGACATAATATATTCAAGTTCAAAGAGCGTTTTATCATTCATTTCAGTAATATGAGTATCGACATAATGTCCAAAAATGAGATCCATTTCACGAATACCGCGACGCCATGCACGAAAAATCAATCGACGACGACGCACATCTAATTGATTTTTGTCAACGACAAAAACTGTCATAAAAAATCTCCTTGAATAAAGTAATATAAACTATTCAATTAGTCGTATAAAATTTGTACCTTGCTTTTAAGGAAGTTCTATAATCTTTTGTTCTTTAAGTGTAATTCGACGATGCATTTGCTTAGCCAAAGCGTAATTATGTGTTGCAATAAGAGCAGAAAGACCCGACTGGCGAACAAGGATAGATAAAGCTTGAAAAACATAAGCTGAAGTTACGGGATCAAGATTTCCTGTAGGTTCATCAGCCAAAAGAACCGAAGGGCCATTTGCTACTGCACGTGCAATAGCAACACGTTGTTGTTCTCCTCCCGATAACTCTGAGGGACGATGGTTAGCACGATGAGAAACACGCAGATACGTCAATAATTTGCGCGCACGATCTTCTGCTATGGATTTTTTTAATCCTGCTATCATTTGCGGTATCATAACATTTTCTAACGCCGTAAACTCTGGAAGTAAATGATGAAATTGATAAACAAAACCAATATCATTTCGTCTTATAGCTGTTCGCTCACTATCAGAGCGCTTTGCACAAGAAATACCCCGTAACATCACATCACCAGCTGTTGGTTTTTCTAATAATCCAGCAATATGAAGAAGTGTTGATTTTCCAGCACCAGATGGTGCAACAAGTGCAACAAGCTCTCCATGATTAAGAATAAAATTCGCTTTATCTAAAACAATAAGCGGCTTATGACTCTCGAAAAAGTGTCTTTCAATCTCTACAAGCTCTAAAATAGCTGTCATTATTCATACCTCAAAGCTTGTACGGGATCTAGCTTAGCAGCACGCCATGCCGGAATGAGAGCAGCAAGAAACGACAAAAATAAAGCCATCATAGCAACCAAGATGGTCTGTTTCCACTCAATTTGTGCAGGCAATTTTGTTAAAAAATAAAGTTGAGGATTAAAAACGTCGACATTAAATAACCAAGATATAAAGTCTTGGATATGATTAATATTAGCGGTCGCGATAACACCTAAAACTAAACCCAATATAGTTCCAATAAAACCAATCATCATTCCTGTAATGATAAATATACGCAAAATCGCACTCTGTTGAGCCCCCATCGTGCGTAAAATCGCAATATCATGACTTTTATCTTTTACAAGCATAATCAGCCCTGAAATAATATTTAAAGCAGCAACAAGAACGATCAGAGAAAGAATGAAAAACATAACATTTCGTTCAATCTGTAAGGCTGAAAAAAAAGCCTGATTGCGTGTACGCCAATCAATTAAATAGACCTGTTGATCAACTGTTTTTTCTACAACAGGTTTTATTTGATCAACAGCATCAGGATCATTTAGAAATAATTCTAAAGACTGAACCTTATCTCCCAAATTAAAAAACATTTGTGCTTCATGGAGAGGCATAAAGATAAATATTGAATCATATTCAGACATACCAACTTCAAAAATAGCAACGACTTTATAAGCTTTCACACGTGGGGTAACGCCAAAAGGAGTCTCATCACCATCTGGAGTAATAATACGAATATCTCTTCCAACTGTCAGCCCCAATTTTTCTGCTAAGCCACTTCCAATTGCAACACCTTCTTCTTCATCAAACCGAGAAATCGATCCTAATTTAATGTTTTGAGAGACTGTTTTAAGCTTTTCTAGATCTTGTTTGCGCATACCACGAACTAATGCGCCAGAGCCACCTTGAACTTCACCTTGAACAAGCGCTTGACCTTCAATAACAGGCAAAGCAAACTTCACACCCTTTGTAGATTCTAAAGAAGAAATAAGAGTCTTATAATCAGAAAAACCAGAATCAACTGTTTGAACAATAAGATGCCCATTCATACCAAGAATACGATTGAGAAGCTCTGTACGAAAGCCATTCATCACCGCCATAACAACAACCAGAGCAAATACGCCCAACATAATCCCAATAAGAGAAATAATTGAAATAACAGATGCAACAACATGTTTTTTATTGGGAATCATGTAACGAAAAGCGATCATCCACTCATAAGATGAAAACCATTTGTCTTTCAGCCTCTTCATAACATTTCCTATTAATTTATAGAAAGTTGGCTGAGTACATCTTCAACCTTTAGAGATTTTTTTACACCTGTTTTTCGATCTTTAATTTCAACTTCATTTTGTGCAATGCTGTTAGGACCAACAATGATTTGCGTTGGCAAACCAATCAAATCCATTGTTGCAAATTTTGATCCAGGACGCTCATTTCTATCATCTAATAATGGATCAAAACCAGCCTCCTTTAATCCCTGATAGAGAAACTCACATGCCTTCGTGCATTTTTCATCATCGGATTTCATATTGATAATTCCAAAATCAAACGGTGCCATCGACTTTGGCCAAATAATACCATTTTCATCATGAGAAGCCTCTATAGCGGCCGCAACAAGACGCGAAGGTCCAATACCATAAGATCCCATAGAGACTACATGCTCTTTTCCATCTTGTCCCATAACTTTTGCTCCCATTGGAGCAGAATATTTCGTGCCAAAGTGGAAAATATGCCCGACTTCAATACCACGCGCTGAAAGACGATTATGATCAGAAACTTTAGCCCACTCCTCTTCATTATGCATTTCTTCCGTCGCTGCATAAAAAGATGTCCATTGTTTAACAATATCATCCAAAACAGCTTTATCACTAAAATCGATTGAACTATCAGGAACAGTAAGTTCAAGAAATTGTTTATCACAGAAGATAGCGCTCTCTCCCGTTTCAGCCAAAATGATAAATTCATGACTGAGTTCCCCCCCTATTGGACCCGTATCTGCACGCATAGGAATTGCTTTTAAACCAAGACGAGAAAAAGTGCGTAAATAAGCAACAAACATACGATTATAAGATGTTTTAGAACCTTCATAATCAAGATCAAAAGAATAAGCATCTTTCATTAAAAATTCTCGTGCCCGCATCACACCAAAACGTGGGCGAATTTCATCACGAAATTTCCATTGAATATGATATAAATTAAGTGGAAGATCTTTATAAGAACGAACATATGAGCGAAAAATATCTGTTACCATCTCTTCATTGGTTGGACCATAAAGTAAATCACGCTTTTGACGATCTTTAATGCGAAGCATTTCCAAACCATAATCATCATAACGACCGCTTTCACGCCAAAGATCAGCAGATTGAATTGTAGGCATCAATATTTCTATTGCACCCGCACGTTCTTGCTCTTCACGAATAATTGTACAAACTTTATCAAGCACTTTTTTTCCCAAAGGAAGCCAAGAATAAATCCCTGATGTTTGTTGTCGAATCATTCCAGCGCGCAACATGAAGCGATGAGAAACAATTTCTGCTTCTTTAGGATTCTCTTTTAAAAGTGGAAGGAAATATTGAGAAAGACGCATTGAAATAATTAACTCCTAATCAGACCTATCATATCGGAACAATTTATCACACCCTCTATTCATCTATAGCCGCATTCTTAATACTTGCAAATATAACGATCTTACTATTTAAAAATTTACCAGGCTTTATTCTTTATTTTTCTTATTTAGCAATAAAATAAAAATGCTCTTCTCTTTTTAAATAACGTAATATGAAAGTTCTTTTACTTTGACCGATGTAAAAAAACTGTACAGATAGGTTTTTTTTGCCAAATTTCATGAACAGCCGCTCTCACTGCACGTCGTGTTGCCTCTCGAATAAGTTCATTATTTTTCTGTTTCATGCGTGGGATATTATAAACTGTATTTTCTATAATATCTAAAAGAATATCTTTTAAACTTTCCCCCTTTCCATTACTTTCAGGTAACCCGAATGTTGTTAGACCTATATCCCCTAATAATTCATGCTTACTATTTATATGGAGAGAAATAGTAACATGACCAGCATAACTTAGTTTGCGACGTTCACGAATCCCTAGTTCATTTTCATCTCCAATTAGGCAACCATCCTTATAGATGCGGCCAACAGGAACTTGATCAACAACTTCTACAGGTTCTGGTGCAAAACGTAACATATGTCCATTTCTGATATCTGTAACAATTTTAATACCCGCTTGACGCGCTAAAGTTGCCTGAGCCTTAAGATGCATTGCTTCCCCATGTACAGGAACAAGTATCTGTGGCTTTACCCAATCATACATCTGTAAAAGTTCTGAACGACGGGGATGACCGGAAACATGAACAAGTGCATCTTCATTCGTGATAATTTCAATACCCAAATCAATGAAACGATTTTGTACCTCAATAATCGCTTTTTCGTTTCCTGGAATACTTCGTGATGAATAAATAACGGTATCACCAGCAGAAAGTGTAATATTTCTCATTCCATCACGTGACAGTTTAGCCAAAGCAGCACATGGCTCACCTTGGCTCCCTGTGACAATTAAAACAAGATCTTTTCGCGAAATGTAACCATAATCATCTTCCGTTACAAATGGTGCTAAACCATTCATATAACCAAGCTCTTGTGCAACCATAATACTTCGCTTAAGGGAACGCCCAATGACAAGCACCTTACGTCCAGCAGCTTCAGCTGCAAGAGCAATAGAACGTATCCGACCAATATTAGAAGAAAAAGTTGCTATTGCAACGCGCCCTTCAGCTTTGGAAATAATCTCAGAAAGACTGGCTTGAACCTGCTGCTCTGATGGAGATATACCATCCCGACACGCATTTGTAGAATCACAAAGTAATGCTAAAACACCTTTTTTTCCTAACGCACGAAATCTTTTTTCATCCGTCACAGCCCCAAGTGAAGGAGTATGATCAATTTTCCAATCACCAGTATGAATCACAGTCCCCAAAGAGGTTGTAATTGCTAAAGATACAGATTCTGGTATTGAATGGTTAACAGCTATAGCCTCTACAGTAAAGGAACCTACCTGAAAACAATCACCAGCTTGAAAAATATTGAGTAAATTTTTTTGAGATTCAAAATCTAATTGTTTTTTAGTTTCCAATAATCCTGCTGTAAAAGGCGTACAGTAAATTGGAACTTGTAGCTTTGGCCATAAATCAAGAACGGCCCCATAATGATCTTCATGTGCATGTGTTAAAACAAGACCCCGTATATTATGTTTTTCACTTTCTAGAAAACGAATATCAGGAAAAACAAGGTCGACTCCTGGTAATTCAGAACCAGCAAAACTAATTCCCATATCAACCAGCAGCCATTCACGAAGATGTTGGGGACCAAATCCGTAAGCAGCTAAATTCATCCCTATTTCACCTACCCCCCCCAGAGGTAAAAAAACAAACTCATTCTTATTAGCTGCAACCATAAACATCTCCCAAAATCATTAAGGTATCTGATGGTAAAATAATTTTTTAATAACAACCTGCATTAATAGAAGCAGCCGAACCAAAATGAATATCTCCAGCTGTTATAATGGCTGTCTGACCATTTTTTTGCTTTATGATGCAGTTAAAATCACTATCAAGACCATCAAAAACACCCTCAATGACTTTTTCATCATTCACCACTTTGACATGTTTCCCAAGGTGAGCAGAATATAAAAGCCATTTTTTTCGGATTATTTCACATCCTTTTGGTTGTTTCCAAAGAAGGTAATTTCTAGAAAAACACTCCGTCAAAACCGTAAATAATTGTTCTGCTTCAATATGCAAACCGATATTCTTTAAGCTTGAAGTGGGATAAGGTGCATCTTCATAATTATATTTCACATTTATTCCAATACCAATAACCAATGCATATTGTTGTGATGACAACTTTAAAATCTCAAGCAAAACTCCAGAGCTTTTAGCTCCTTGTAACAAAATATCATTTGGCCATTTTAAACTCACAATATTGTTTGTCTGATTTTCATCTTTTATCAATTGTTTTATTGCCTCTACCACACTTATTCCAGCAACAAAACCAAGTTGAGCTGCAGTTTGATGAACAATATCATCAATTAATAAAAGACTAGAATAAAGGTTCCCTTTGGGACTAGACCAACTCCTCCCTCTTCTTGCTCTTCCCTGTGATTGTTCTTGTGCAACAATCCAAAGATTACCTTGATGACCAGTTTGCGCTTTTCGTTGCGCAGTGAGATTTGTTGAGTCAACACTATCGTACGCTTCAATAGTGTATCCTTGTTCTTGAGCAAAATCTGATAAAATATAAACCATATTCATTAAAACAATGCAGCTGCTGCTTTTTCTGCTAATTCAGCAAACCAAACTCCAAAAAGTGTATAAAATAAAATAAACAATGCAGAAAGACCAAGACAAAATTGAAGCTCATTCGATAAAACAACAAAATGCGCTTTTGCGTCATCAAACCACATAATTTTAATGACTCGTAAATAGTAAAAAGCTCCAACGACAGACGCTATCATCCCAACGACTGCAAGTGGCGTCAGACCAGCATGGACAGCAGCAGAAAATGTATACCACTTCCCAAAAAAACCAGCCATAGGTGGTACACTGGCTAACGAGAAAAGCTGTATTGTCATAACAATAGCCATAAACGGATTTGTCTTTGCTAACCCTGAAAGATCATAAATATTTTCAACATTGCCATTCTGAGAGCGCATTCCAAGAATAAAAGCAAATGAGCCAATCGTCATTCCAAGATAAATCGTCATATAAAGAATAACACTTTTTATTCCTAGCATATCTCCAGCAGATAAACCAACAAGTGCATAGCCCATATGACTGATCGACGAATAAGCCATTAAGCGCTTAATGTTATTTTGACCAATTGCAGCAAATGCACCAAGTATCATTGATGCAATCGCCATGAAGACCAAAATTTGTTGCCATGCAGGCATCACATTATCAACACGCCCTAGGGGAATAAAGGTCATCACAATAATACGGATGATTAAAGCCATTGCAGCAACTTTAGGGGCACCAGCAAAAAATGCCGTAATCGGTGTTGGCGCTCCTTCATAAACATCAGGTGTCCACATATGAAATGGAACAGCAGAAATTTTGAAAGCCAAACCAGCTAAAATAAAAACAATTCCAAAAATGACCCCCAATTGTAAATTTTTACCTTTTAAAGCAAGAGCAATTTCGTGAAAACCAATTTGACCGGTAAAACCATAAAGTAAAGAAATACCATAAAGCAGCAATCCTGAAGATAATGCTCCTAAAACAAAGTATTTTATACCAGCTTCAGAAGATTTTACATTATTACGATTAATCGCTGCTAAAACATATAAAGCTAAAGATTGCAGTTCTAACCCCATATAAAGCGACAGCATATTACCAGCTGAAATCATAAACATCATTCCAAGGGTTGCTAAAAGAACAAGCACTGGAAATTCAAATATATTAAACTTTTGTGCATTGGCAAAACCAACAGACATGATAAGAGAAAAGAGTGCACCAATAAGCATTAAAATTTTCATATAACGACTAAAGGAATCGATAACGAGCGCATTGGTTTGAAATGAACCATTTTTCGGAAAAACTATAAGAATAATAATAGTTGCCACAAGAAGTGCCATGGCTAAACCTGTCACTGTTAAAGAAGCACGTGTATTGGAATAAACACCAAACATAAGCAACACGACAGCTCCTAATGCGATTAAAAGCTCCGGAAGAATTAAGACTAATTGCGCTATTATTTCAGTTTGCATGTGCATTCTTCCCTTATCTAGTGCAGTTTATTGATGAGGGTTTCTACGGAAAACGCCGTTGCTTTAAGAATAGGCGTTGGATAGATACCAAAGAATATTGTAAGAACAACCATTGGATAAAGGATGAATTTTTCTCTTAAAGAAAGATCTATTAATACTTTTAAATTCTCTTTATCCAAGGAACCAAAAACCACACGCCTATAAAGATAAAGGGCATAGGCTGCCGATAAGATAACACCTGTTGTTGCTAAAACAACAACCAATTTATTTACTTGAAAAACACCTATTAAGGTTAAAAATTCACCCAAAAATCCTGAGCTTCCAGGCAAACCAACATTTGCCATAGTAAAAATTAAGAAAACAACAGCATATTTAGGCATATTATTCACTAAACCACCAAACGCTGAAATTTCACGTGTATGCAAGCGATCATAGATAACCCCAACACAAAGAAACAACGCTGCTGAAACAATTCCATGGGATAGCATCTGATAAATAGCCCCTTGTATCCCTTGTTCATTCGCAGAAAAAATGCCCATTGTCACATACCCCATATGAGCTATTGAAGAATAAGCAATAAGCTTTTTGATGTCATTTTGAACAAGTGCAACCAACGACGTATAAATAATAGCGATAAGTGATAATGTGAAAATCAAAGGTGCAAAATCTGCTGAAGCGATAGGAAACATAGGCAAAGAAAAACGAAGAAAACCATACCCACCTAATTTGAGTAAGACACCAGCTAAAATAACGGAACCCGCTGTCGGTGCTTCCACGTGAGCATCAGGAAGCCATGTATGAACCGGCCACATTGGCATTTTAACTGCGAAAGAAGCAAAAAATGCAAGCCATAACCATATTTGCATATGAGCAGGAAACTGGTAATTGAGTAAAGTTGGTATATCAAGTGTCCCAGCCTCCCAATACATAGCCATAAGAGCAACCAGCATAAGCACTGAACCAAGTAAAGTATATAAGAAAAACTTTATACTTGCATAAACACGACGTGCTCCACCCCATACACCTATAATGATAAACATTGGAATAAGGCTGCCTTCAAAAAAAACATAGAATAGCATTGCATCAAGAGCACAAAAAACGCCAATAATCGCAACTTCTAGAAGAAGAAATGCAATCATATAAGCCTTTAATCTCTCTTTAACATTTTCCCAACTTGCTAAAATACAAAAAGGCAAAAGAAAAGCCGAGAGAACAACAAAAAGAATAGAAATACCATCAACCCCCATATGATAGCTAATGCCCCCCCCTAACCAACTGGACTTTTCAACCATTTGAAAATTTGGGTTGCTAGAATCAAATCCTATCCAAATAATTAAAGAAATAATAAAAACAAATAGAGTCGTAAAAAATGCGACATTACGTATATTATGGCGTGCTACTTCACTATCATCTTTGATAAACAAAATCAGAAGCACACCAATAAGTGGCAAAAATGTAACCGTAGAAAGAATAGGCCAATCGGTCATTAGTTTACGCCCCCGATCATCATCCATGTAATGAGTAATGCAACGCCGATAAGCATTGCAAATGCATAGTGGTAAAGATAGCCTGTTTGCAATCGAACAATTCTATTTGTAATATCAACAACACGCGCTGCGATACCATTAGGACCTAAACCATCAATAATTTTACCGTCTCCCACTTTCCAAAGAAAAGAACCAATTCTAAAGGTAGGACGAACAAATAAAAAGTTATATAATTGATCGAAATACCATTTTTGGTAAAGAAAATTATATGCTCTTGGCATAATACGAACCATTTTCTTAGGAAGAGATGGAATAGAAACATAAAATAAATAAGCTAAAATAAACCCAAGAACCATCGCTATAAATGGCGACCATTTTACCCAATTAAAAACATGGTGGGAATCATGAAGAATGTGATTGTGGCTGCTTGTAAATAATGCTCCCTTCCAAAAAGCATTATACAAGTCACCAAAAAAGTAAGGTTGGAAAACGACACCAGAAAATATTGCTCCAATAGATAAAAGAAAGAGTGGAATCAACATAACTGGAGGCGATTCATGAACATGATGCATAACATCAACTGTTGCCCGTGGTTTACCATGGAATGTCATAAAGATAAGCCGCCATGAATAGAAACTTGTTAAAAAGGCAGCAAAAACAAGAAGATAAAAAGCATATCCTGAAGCAATATTATGGGATGCAAAAGCAGACTCTATAATCGCATCTTTCGAGAAAAAACCTGCAGTCCCGAAAAGTGTTCCTGGAATCCCAACACCGGTCAATGCAATGGTCCCGACCATCATCATCCAATAGGTGACCTTTATATGTTTGCGTAACCCACCCATTTTTCGCATATCTTGTTCATCAGATACAGCATGAATCACAGAACCTGCACCAAGAAACAATAAGGCTTTAAAAAAAGCATGCGTAAAAAGATGAAAGACAGCAGCGCCATAAGCTCCAACACCTAATGCCACAAACATATAACCAAGTTGAGAGCATGTAGAATAAGCAATAACACGCTTAATATCATTCTGCACCAACCCCACAGTTGCTGCAAAAAACGCTGTTGTTGCACCAACAATAATAATCACGGTCAAAGCAGTCGAAGAAAGTTCAAAAATTGGCGACATACGCGCAACCATAAAAACACCAGCCGTTACCATTGTAGCGGCATGAATAAGCGCTGATACAGGGGTTGGCCCTTCCATTGCATCAGGCAGCCAAGTATGTAAAAGAAATTGTGCTGATTTTCCCATCGCACCAATAAATAATAAAAGACATGTAATGGTAATTGCCGTCTGCCCATCAAATTGCCAACCTAAAAATGTCATATTTTGTATAAAGCTATTGTTTGCAGCTTTTGCAAAAATAGAGGCAAAATCAACCGATTGGAATAAAACAAAAATACTAAAGATTCCTAAGAGAAAACCAAAGTCTCCAACACGATTGACCACAAAAGCTTTCATTGCAGCCTTATTAGCAGAATCGCGCTGAAACCAAAAACCAATGAGTAAATAAGAAGCAAGTCCTACACCTTCCCATCCAAAAAACATCTGAATCAAATTATTGGATGTCACCAACATAAGCATCATAAATGTAAACAAAGAAAGATAAGAAAAAAAACGAGACCTTGAAGGATCATGGTGCATATAACCAATTGAATAAATATGTACCAATGCCGAAACACTGTTCACAACAATAAGCATGACAGCTGTTAATGCATCAACATGTAAAGCCCAGTTAAAGCTTAAGTCAGCAACAGTCATCCAATGTAATACCAATACGTCAATCTTTGGAATATGACCAAGTGCAATACTGAAAAATGCTATCCACGATAATATGGCAACAACAACCATAAAGCTACATGTTATCAATTCACTCGCACGATCTCCTATCGTTTTTCCACCCAGTGCAGCAATTAAAAAACCCAAAAGCGGAAGAAAGACAATCGTATAATACATCACTGGTTAGCCTTTCATTACATTAACATCTTCAACCGCAATGGAACCACGATTACGGAAAAAAACGACCAGAATTGCTAAACCAATGGCAGCTTCAGCAGCTGCTACGGTTAAGACAAATAAAGCGAATATCTGACCAACGAGATCATGAAGAAATGCTGAAAACGCAACAAAATTGAGATTAACTGAAAGCAATATAAGCTCAATGGACATCAAGATAATAATCACGTTTTTTCTGTTGAGAAAAATTCCAGCAATACCAATTGTAAACATCAAAGCAGAAACAGTGAGATAATGTGTAATATCAATATACATCTACATAGCCCCCCTTACATACCTTTACCTGATTCAACTTGTTTGATTTCAATGGCACTTTCTACCGTTCTAGAAACTTGCTCCGCAATAGATTGCCGCTTTACTCCTAATTTATGACGAAGTGTTAAAACAATAGCCCCAATCATTGCAACCAATAAAATCATTCCAGCAATTTGAAAATAGAAAACATAATCCGTATAGAGAATATCTCCTAATGCTTGTGTATTTGTTCGCTGCGCTAAATCTGGCATTGGTTGCGTAACATGTGTTCTCAAAACTGGAGAAAAATAGCTACTCACAAAAACAACAATCAATTCTACAGCGATAATAACACCAATAAGAGCTCCAATAGGAGCATACCGAAGAGTTCCACTCTTTAACTCAGCAAAATCAACGTCAAGCATCATAACGACAAACAAAAATAAAACAGCGACAGCTCCTACATACACAACAAGCAGAATAAGCCCTAAAAATTCTGCTCCTGCAAGCAAAAATAAAGCTGCTGCATTAAAAAATGCGAGAATTAAAAACAAAACAGAATGCACTGGATTGCGTGCTGTAATAACAATAACTGCACTTGTTAGCATAATAAAAGCAAACAAATAGAAAAATGCCGCCGCTAGATCTGTTAGCATAGGCTTCTCCTTAATTATTCAAACAATTGGTATAAACTTCATACCAGATTACAATTTATCGGAAAATATCCGACACCTCATTTAACGATACACTTAGCGATAAGGCGCATCCATCAATATATTGCGAGCAATTTCTCGCTCCCAGCGATCTCCATTTAATAAAAGCTTTTCTTTATCATAATAAAGTTCTTCACGTGTTTCCGTCGCAAACTCAAAATTTGGACCTTCGACAATAGCTTCAACCGGACAAGCCTCTTGACAAAAACCGCAGTAGATACATTTAACCATATCGATATCATAACGAACAGTTCTACGCGTACCATCATTGCGCCGTGGTCCAGCTTCAATTGTAATCGCTTGAGCAGGACAAATTGCTTCACATAATTTACAAGCAATACACCTTTCTTCACCATTTGGATAGCGACGCAATGCATGCTCACCGCGAAAACGCTGAGATACAAAGCCTTTTTCATAAGGATAATTAATCGTGGGCTTTGGTGAAAAAAATTGACGCATGGCTAAGAAAAAAGCACTCACAAATTCCAATAGAAGAAGTGACTTTGCCGCCTGAATAAAACCTGACATCGTAAAATCTCCTCTTAAACGAAATCCGTAAACTTTAAAAAAGCAGCAGTTATCACAACCATTGCTAGTGAGAGAGGAAGAAAAACCTTCCAACCAAGCCGCATGAGCTGATCATAGCGATAACGTGGAACAAATGCTTTAACCATAGCAAACCAAAAAAATACAAAACAGACTTTTAAAATAAACCAAATGATACCAGGAACCCAATTAAGCCACCAAACATCTAAAGGTGGCAGCCAACCGCCTAAAAATAGAATAGTTGTTAATGCGCACATTAAAACAATCGCAACATATTCACCAAGAAAGAAAAGCATGTAAGGCGTTGAAGAATATTCTACCATATGACCAGCTACAAGTTCAGATTCTGCTTCCACCAAATCGAATGGAGGACGGTTTGTCTCTGCAAGCGCAGAAATAAAAAATATAATAAACATTGGAAAAAGGACCAACCAATTCCAATCGAGAAAGCTGTTAAAAGGAAGACCAAGAGTTGTACCAATTCCAGAACTTTGTTTATGAACAATTGTTGTGAGATCCAACGAACCACTTATTAAAATGACAGTCACAAGCACAAAACCAATGGAAACTTCATAAGAAACCATTTGTGCCGCCGAACGAAGGGCTCCTAAGAAAGGATATTTTGAATTCGATGCCCATCCCCCCATAATGACACCATAAACCTCAAGAGATGAAATGGCTAAGATATAAAGCAAGCCAACATTAATCTTCGCAACCTCCCAGCCCTCATTGACAGGAATAACAGCCCAAGTTGATAAAGCAAGTGTCGCTGAAACAAAAGGAGCCAAAAGAAAAACACCCTTATTTGCACCTGCAGGGATAATAGGCTCCTTAACAACAAATTTAATTAAATCTGCAAAAGACTGTAACAAACCCCATGGACCAACAACATTTGGTCCACGACGCAATTGCACCGCTGCCCAAATCTTTCTATCTGCGTAAAGAAGATAAGCAACTAAGATCAAAAGAACGACCAAAAGAAGAAGTGTTTTTCCAACTATAATGAGTAATGGCAACAGCCAAGTCATAAAGAAATCATACATCATTATTCCTTTTCCTTTGCCTTACTTTATAGTTTGCGTAGCACGGTTTTTTGCAAGAGATGAACATTCAGCCATAACAGCAGAAGCACGTGCTATCGGATTTGTTAAATAAAAGTCTTTAACCATAGAAGTAAAGGTGTGACTCTCTAGAGAAACCATTTTTGAACCAAGCGCCTTAAGACCACTTACATCAGAAGGTACTATATCATCAACAGCACAAAGGTGTGGATAATCATTAAACAAGCATTGTCTTAATTGAGAAAGAGAATCAAAAGGGAGTCTTTGTCCTAAAATATCCGATAAAGCACGCAAAATAGCCCAATCTTCTTTTGCTTCACCTGGAGCAAAACCAGCCCGATTTGTCATTTGGACACGTCCTTCTGTATTCACATAAAGCCCTGATTTTTCAGTGTAAGCAGATGCAGGCAAAATAACATCAGCAGCATGTGCACCATTATCACCATGGCTACCAATATAAACTGTAAAAGCTTTTGTATTGGCTAATTCTACTTCATCAGCACCAAGTAAAAATAAAACTTCACAGGTTTTAAGAATATTTGCAACCCCAAGCTTAGAAGTAAAGCCTATGTCCAATCCTCCAACAATCGATGCTGCATTATGAAGAATCCCAAACCCATTCCATTCTTCACTAAGAGCACCAATATTGTCAGCTAATTTAGCAAGACTTTTTAAAACAGATAAACCTTCATTTCCTGAAACAGCTCCCTCTCCGATAAGAATAAGGGGCCTCTTCGCTTCTTTTAAGGCATTTAAAAAAACATCCTCTCCACGAATAAGTGTCGTTAATGTATCACTCCCAGATCCAAGATAAGAATAAGGATAACGTAAATCGACTTTCTCTCCAATTAATGCAATAGGAAAATTTCCCATCCGTTGGCGCTTTAAAATACGCGCATTTAAAACAGCCGCTTCATGACGTGGATTAGATCCCACAATAAGCAGTGCATCAGCCTGTTCAATACCTGCAATTGTAGGATTAAAAATATAACTCGAACGCCCAAACTCAGGCGATAAAGCCCCCCCTCTTTGGCGACAATCAAAAAGCGTTGAGCCCAAAGAACTCAATAATGCTTTAAGGGCATACATTTCCTCAACAGACGCAAGATCTCCAGCAATCGCTCCAATTTTTTCTGGCAAGGTTTTAGAAACCACCATTTTAATTTTTGCAAAAGCTTCTGTCCAACTGACAGGCTGAAGCTTTCCATCTTTGCGTACATATGGCCTATCAAGCCGCTGAGTGCGCAATCCATCCCAAATAAAACGCGTTTTATCAGAGATCCATTCCTCATTTACATCTTCATTCGTACGCGGCATAATCCGCATAACCTCACGGCCACGGCTATCAATACGGATCGCACTACCAAGCGCATCCATCACATCAATTGATTCCGTTTTTACCAATTCCCACGGACGAGCATGAAACGCATAAGGTTTTGAAGTTAAAGCTCCCACCGGACAAAGATCAATAACGTTTCCCTGTAATTCAGATGTCATAGCTTTTTCAAGATATGTCGTAATTTCAGCATCTTCGCCGCGACCGATCAAACCAAGCTCAGAAATACCTGCGACTTCTGTTGTAAATCGAACACAGCGTGTGCAATGGATACACCGTGTCATAACTGTCTTCACAAGTGGCCCAATATATTTATCTTCTACAGCACGCTTATTTTCACTATAACGAGAACAATCACGCCCATAAAGCATTGCTTGATCTTGAAGATCGCATTCTCCCCCTTGATCACACACAGGACAATCCAAAGGATGATTAATGAGAAGAAATTCCATAACACCTTCACGTGCTTTTTTTACCATCGCCGTATTGGTAAAAATCTCAGGTGCTTCACCGTTAGGCCCCAATCGTAAATCACGAACCCCCATAGCACAAGAAGCCTGAGGTTTCGGAGGACCACCCTTAACCTCAACCAAACACATACGACAATTTCCAGCAATTGACAAAGATTCATGAAAACAAAAACGTGGAATTTCTGCCCCAGCCGCCTCAGCAGCCTGAAGCAACGTGTAGTAATCAGGAACTTCAATCTCTTTGCCATCAACTTTGATATTTATCATCACCCATCCAACCTGCGGATAACCCACTTAAAATTTGCATTCGGCTGCTCTTTAAAAAATCTTCTATCCTACAGCTTCTAAAGCAATATTTTTGCTTTGGACTACATTTCGCGTGTATTCATCAATTCTACGCTCGATTTCCGGACGAAAATTACGTATCAACCCCTGTACAGGCCATGCGGCAGCATCACCAAGCGCACAAATAGTGTGTCCTTCAACCTGTTTCGACACTTCAAACAAAAGATCAATCTCGCGTTTTTGCGCTCTTCCCTCAACCATACGCCCTAAAAGACGCATCATCCACCCCGTCCCCTCACGACACGGTGTACACTGACCACAACTCTCGTGCTTGAAAAAAGCAGCTATACGCCAAATTGCCTTGATAATATCGGTTGATTTATCCATAACAATCATTCCCCCCGTGCCAAAAGAAGACCCAACATCTCGCATCCCATCAAAATCCATGATTGCATCGATCATATCCTCACCACGGACAACTGGACAAGAAGCTCCCCCTGGAATAACTGCTAAAAGATTATTCCATCCACCACGAACACCACCCGTATGTTTTTCAATTAATTCACGGAATGAAACACCAAGAGCGTCTTCAAATGTACAAGGTGCATTAACATGCCCTGAAACCATAAATAATTTCGTTCCAACATTATTTGCTCGTCCGATTGATGAAAACCACGAAGCACCCCGCCGCAAAATCGTTGGAACTACAGCAATGGACTCTACATTATTTACTGTTGTTGGACAGCCATAAATCCCCATATTGGCAGGAAATGGTGGTTTAAGCCGAGGTTGTCCCTTTTTCCCCTCAAGACTTTCAAGAAGAGCTGTTTCTTCACCACAAATATAAGCACCAGCTCCATGATGAATAACAATATCACAAGCATGCCCATATTTCGTTTTTTTGCCAAGTAAACCCGCATCATAGCATTCATCAACGGCAGCTTGAAGCGCTTCACGTTCACGAATATATTCACCACGAATATAAATAAAAGCAACATTGGCTCCCATAGCAAAAGTAGCGATTGCACATCCTTCAATCAAAGTATGGGGGTCATGACGTAAAATATCACGGTCTTTACAAGTTCCAGGTTCAGATTCATCAGCATTGACAACCAAATAATGAGGACGCCCATCATTCTGCTTTGGCATAAAAGACCACTTCATTCCGGTAGGAAAACCAGCACCACCACGACCGCGTAAACCCGATGCCTTCACCTCATCAATGATCCAATCACGACCTTTGTCAATCATCTCTTTCAGACCATTCCAATGCCCACGCAACATCGCAGCCTTTAATGATTTGTCTTTTAAACCATAAATATTGGTGAAGATACGATCTTTATCAGCTAGCATACCCCACCTTTTTTTCTATTACCCATAGCATTTTCCGCTTTTCCTCAAATGCAATTTTTAAATATCTTTTCAAAACTTCTTACTTTTCATTAAATGTTGCCATCATGGGTAGAATAATAAAATATTTTCTCAAGAAAAATACTTAATTATGTTCCCACTCTTTCCTTATCCTTTTTGGGTGAAGACTTAAGAGATCTTTTTTTCCTTCTCATCATCAATAAGAGAAGTTAAACCACTAATCGGTTCCGACGACTTACGGCTACTTTGCGGACCAACCGTTATCTCAGAACCTTTCCCAGCTTCAAATGCATCAATAATTTCTTCAAGACGCTCAGCTGTAAGATCTTCATAAGTATCTTTAAAAATCATAACCATCGGAGCATTCACACAAGCACCAAGACATTCTACCTCTTCCCATGATAAGGTTCCATCCTGATTGGTAACAAAAGGTTCATGATGAATTTTTTTCTGACAAACTTTAATCAATTCACCAGATCCACGTAACATACAAGGGGTTGTACCACAAACTTGAATATGCGCTTTTGTTCCAACAGGCTTAAGCTGAAACTGAGTGTAAAAAGTTGCAACTTCCAGAACACGAATATAAGCCATAGAAAGAATCTGAGCAATATGCTCAATCGCGGCACGTGTCACCCAACCATCTTGCTCTTGAGCACGCATTAATAACGGAATTACAGCAGACTGCTCACGCCCTACAGGATATTTCTCTATAGTATTTTTTACCCATATCTGATTTTCTTTTGTAAAAGAAAACTCAGCGGGCTGATAAAATTCATCTGCAAGACGGCGTACGGACATTAGCGATCAACCTCCCCAAAAACAATATCAATCGAACCCAAAATAGCTGTAGCATCCGCCAGCATATGACCTCTGGTTAAAAAATCCATAGCTTGGAGATGCGCAAACCCAGGAGCACGCAACTTGACACGATAAGGCTTATTGGTTCCATCAGAAACAAGATAAACACCAAACTCACCCTTCGGAGCTTCCACAGCAACATATACTTCTCCAGGAGGCGTATGAAAACCTTCCGTATAAAGCTTGAAATGATGAATTAGTGCTTCCATCGAACTTTTCATTTCACTCCGTTTCGGTGGTACAACTTTGCGATCCAAGCTCGAAACCGGTCCATTTTTTTCAGTACTCAGCAAACGCTCCACACATTGGCGCATAATTTTTGCTGATTGACGCATTTCTTCCATACGAATAAGATAGCGATCATAACAATCGCTATTCTTACCTACAGGAATATCAAATTCCATTTCATCGTAACATTCATAAGGCTGACTTTTACGTAAATCCCATGGAACACCAGCTCCACGAATCATAACCCCAGAAAAACCACGTACCCAAGCTTCATCAATACTTACAACGCCAATATCCACATTACGCTGCTTAAAAATCCGATTCGGGGTCACAAGCGCATCAAGTTTTCCGAGAGAAACAAGAAATGGATCAATAAAATCACCAATATCTTCAACTAAAGATTCTGGTAAATCTTGATGCACGCCACCGGGACGAAAATAATTTGCATGAAGACGAGCGCCACAGGCACGCTCATAAAAAATCATCAATCTTTCACGCTGTTCAAATCCCCAAAGCGGTGGCGTTAAAGCACCAACATCCATTGCCTGTGTCGTTACATTAAGCAAATGATTAAGAATACGCCCAATTTCAGAAAACAAAACACGTATTAATTGCCCTCTTTTAGGAACTTTAATATCCAATAACTTTTCAATAGCAAGAACAAAAGCATGTTCCTGATTCATAGGAGCAACATAATCCAAACGATCTAGATAAGGAGCCGCTTGAAGATAAGTTTTTGTTTCCATTAATTTTTCGGTACCGCGATGCAATAACCCAATATGTGGATCCACACGCTCAACAACTTCACCATCCAACTCCAAAACCATGCGCAAAACCCCATGCGCGGCAGGATGCTGCGGACCAAAATTGATATTAAAGTTTCGAACATTGACCTCAGCCACAATCAACCCCTTGCTTTTTAAAAAACTTCATATCAAATATCAAAAAAATCTATCATACTAAAAAATATTTAATTATTTAAGAAAGACAGTACTCTAATATAATGCCTTATCAAAACCAATATTATTTTTTTTCATCCGCTTTTCCATCACATGGCAAAGTATACTGGCCCCCTTCCCAAGGAGAAAGAAAATCAAAATTACGCATCTCTTGACGCAAAACAACAGGCTCATAAATTACCCTCTTTGCTTCATTATCATAACGACATTCAACAAATCCTGTCACAGGAAAGTCTTTGCGTAAAGGATATCCTTCAAACCCATAATCTGTTAAAATTCGTCTCAAATCCGGATGTCCTGAAAATAAAATCCCATACATATCATACGTTTCACGTTCATACCACTCTGCACCAGGATAAACCGTACAAGCTGAAGCAACAGGAGTATTTTCATCCGTACGAACTTTTACACGTAAGCGTAAATTCTCACGAGGAGATAACAATTGGTAAGAAACATCAAAGCGCTTATCGCGAGAAGGATAGTCCACACCACTAATGTCTGTGAGATTAATAAATTGACAGCGCGAATCATCACGAACAAACATTAAGACATCGATAATTGCATCAAGACGTGCCACAATGGTCAATTCACCAAAAGCAATAACTGTCTCTTCAAGCTTATTTTTTAACTTGTTTTCCAAATAAGCAGCAAGTTCAACCAAAGTTTTATCCATCATGACAAGAAAACTCTCTATCGCTCTATAGATCCGGTACGACGGATTTTTTTCTGTAGCAACAATATGCCGTATAATAATGCCTCTGCTGTAGGTGGGCACCCTGGAACATATATATCGACAGGCACGATACGATCACATCCACGCACTACTGAATAGGAATAATGATAATATCCCCCACCGTTTGCACATGATCCCATAGAAATCACATAACGTGGCTCTGGCATCTGATCGTACACTTTTCTTAAAGCAGGAGCCATCTTATTTGTTAGAGTACCTGCCACCACCATCACATCTGACTGACGGGGTGAAGCTCGTGGTGCATAGCCAAAACGCTCATTATCATAATGAGGCATTGAGCATTGCATCATTTCGATAGCACAACAAGCCAAACCAAAACTCATCCACATTAAAGAACCGGTGCGAGCCCAAGTAATCAAAGCATCTGCCGAGGTAACTAAAAAACCCTTATCTGATAATTCTGCATTAATATCACGAAAAAACTTATCATCAGCCCCTATCAGCTCACCAGTACTGGGATCAATAATTCCTTTTGGTTTTGGAGCAGCAATCGTTGAATTATTAGATCTTAATTCCATTCAAGGGCTCCTTTTTTCCATTCATATATAAATCCAATAGTCAAAATTGCTAAAAACACAATCATCGACCAAAAGCCAAACATACCTATTGATTCGAATGAAACAGCCCAAGGAAAAAGAAAAGCAACTTCAAGATCAAAAATAATAAATAAAATTGATACCAAATAGAAACGAATATCAAACTTCATGCGTGCATCACTAAATGAATTAAACCCACATTCATAAGCCGATAACTTTTCAGGATCAGGGGAACGATATGCTACAATGTAAGGTGTAATCAACAAAACTCCAGCAATAACAGCTGACACAATAATGAAAATCAAGACTGGTAAATAAGAGCTCAATAAATAAGCCATAACCCTCTTCCATCGTAACGAAATGCCTGAGCTTAACACAATGATTCAATATTGCGAGACCAAACAGACAAATTTAATAATCGCTCTATTAATTCTATTCATACTGCTTCAAAGGCACATAGAGCGATACTTTTCTTATCGGCATAGGTAACGCAGAGCAAAGAAAGACGCAAGCCCTATTCTTATAAACCATATAAAAAGAAAGAAAAACACATTTATCCCACAATCAAATACTCACCACCTCACTCAATAGCATATGGATATTTTAAAAAGGAAATTTCACAAGGAATCATAAAATGGCGCGAGTGACGGGGCTCGAACCCGCGACCTCCGGCGTGACAGGCCAGCACTCTAACCAACTGAGCTACACCCGCGCATTTTTTCGAACCAATTTAATTTGGTACAAGCGGTCGTGTAAGGGGTTCATGCGTTTATGTCAAGAAGGATTATGCATTTTTAAAAAAAATTATCAAATACCATCTTTATTCTTGCGTTTAGAAATTTTTTTCCTTAAAGAGTTCCCATTCAATTGCCAATCATTGCATTGGGCGATTAGCTCAGCTGGTAGAGCGCCTCGTTTACACCGAGGATGTCGGGAGTTCGAGTCTCTCATCGCCCACCATATAGCTTTATATTCCTATTAAGCTGTTGATTCTTCATATGTTTTTTTAAGTGAGGGGCGCGTAAATAAAAGTTAGGGAATAGGATTTTCTAACATTTCTCTATAAAGCACGCTTCGCACAATGTTTCTAATGTTTCTTTGAAGTCTGCTAACGCTTCTTGATGTAAGCCATCTAAAAGTCTCATAAACGCAACAACAGTTTCACGTTGCAACGGAGTAGAAGGTTTTATTATGATGCTTTTTCGACAAGAATAGGCTTCTTTTTTTAAGAGAGAAGCCATTGCTTTATCTAAACCATAAAGCTCTATGATCTTTTCTTCCAGTTCTACAGGAACAGATTTTTTGCCAATTTCTACAGCAGATAAAAATGATACAGATATGTCTAATTTCTTAGCCATATCTAAGAGGCGTTCTGAATGATCAACCCGAAGTTTCCGTAAAATTTTACCAAAAGATGTAACCATATAAAAAGTCCTATTAGAGAAGAAATATTTTCTTCTGATTCTAACAAATCTTTTTATGATTTTCCTCAATTATTGCGAATCAAGAGTTCTTTTCGGGGTGGTTTTTTAGCAAAACCAGATGTCCAAAGGGTCTCTAATTCTAAAAAGTCAAAATCCTTAAAGATCTCTCGAACCGCATCACAATCATTGAGACTCAAGACAAATTTACCTTGTATGCTTTTGAGAACTTTTGCCATACTCACAAAATCATCTTCAACAAAATTCCCAGAGCTGTAACACTTCTTCTTTACAAGATAAGGCGGGTCTAGGTAAAATAAACTGTCGGGTGCATCAAAAAGCTCGACAACCCGATCCCATGATAAATTTAAGATCGTCGTATCAAGAAGCTTCTGTCTAACACGTCTCATCCTTGATAACAGCTTTTCGGGATTAAACTCTGCCGTTCTTTTCCTTCCAAAACTAAAAGAGACATAATCTTTTTTCCCATACATCACACAACGTTGGAGAAACAAAAAACGTGCGGCTCTTTCAACTTTGGAAAGGCTTTCTGGTTCAATAGCCGCAAGTTCAAAAAACAACTGTCTTGAACAAACAAACCATTCTAGTCGTTTGGCTAAATCATCAAAGTCATTTTGAACACATTGAAACAGGTTCGTGATCTCTCCATTCAGATCATTAATCACGGAATATTTTGCTGGTCTTTTATTTAGGAAAATAACACCAGAGCCTAAAAACGGTTCAACATAGGTTTCATGGTCAATATTATTTAAAATCGGTATAATTTTCTTACGCAGATAGTGTTTACCACCCATCCACGCAAACAATGTTTGTGTAAATTCTTGTTTCATCATA
>NZ_JBHIMK010000189.1:0-2394 GCF_042194085.1 Bartonella sp. MU70NMGDW | reverse complement strand
GGCTAAAGAAGTCAACGTGATGCTACAAAAGAATTTCTGTGTATCTTTATCATAACCAATATTAAAGCTGATTAAATGAGCTCACCTTCTATCTCGTAATGATTTTGCAATGGAAGTTCTTGGGGACAAAAAAAGCAGGGGAAAATATATGAAATAAAACAAACTTAAAACGCGTTTCCTATGGGCTTTATTCTAAGAGAGACTAATTGAAACAAGAAGTACCTTTTATGAGAGTGCAGAAACCATATTAAGACATGAACTGTGAATGAGCGCATTTATGTTGTATGAATTTTTTACAATAGTAGCATGTTTTTGTGTGTCTTTATGGCTTCAACCTGTCATCACACAATGATGATATAATATTCATTGTTTTCCATATATGATTGCGTGTGACTTCCTTTCTACACTTTAAAGAACGAATATTTTCAATCCAATATGGTCTGTAGAAAGTTCTGCTTCTTAAAGCAGGTCTTTCTTGGCTTTTCAATTATGTAATTCACTTAACTTAAAGACTTTACAGGCAAGAAGCCCAACTTAAGAATATTCATTACTTACTCTAAAACCACTTAATATATTAAGTCTTACGAGACTCATATCACCACACCTTAAATGGTAATATCTTATGGAACAACAAGACAAAGGTATTTTTGAACCAAAAATCTTTTCTTTATGCAAAAAATTCAATAATAAAACGCTCATAAATAGTAGTAAGAGTTTCCACTGCATCAAGGGCCACACACTCATCTACCATATGCATCGTTTGCCCTGGTAAGCCAAATTCAACCACTGGGCAATAATCCTTAATAAATCGCGCATCCGAACTCCCACCTGAAGTGGAGCATTCTGGTATATTCCTTGTTACACTTTTAATAGCATTGGATAAAGTTTGAATGAGTTTATCATTTTTGGTCAAAAAAACATCCCCTAAACTTGGAATCCATTCAAGCTGATAAGAGGGATATTGGTCACTATTGTTTTTTGATTGCACCAAAGCAAGACGCTTTTCAATTTCTTCCACCAGTGTTTCTTTTGTCCAAAGATCATTGTAGCGTATATTAAAACGAACTGTTGTCTGCGCTGGGATAATATTGACTGTTGAATTACCGGTATCGATGCTTGTTAGCTCCAAATTACTGGGTTGAAAATTCTCTGTCCCTTTATCTAAAGCAGTTTGTGTCAATGCCTGAATAAGCTTATTTGCCAAAGGCAAGGGATTAGCAGCCCGCTCTGGAAAAGCAACATGACCTTGGCGACCTTTCACGGTAATGATACCAGAAATCGATCCGCGGCGACCAATTTTGATGACATCCCCAACAGTCTTTACACTTGTTGGTTCTCCCACAAGAGCCGCAGTCCATTTTTCGCCCTTTTTTTCCGCCCATTTGAGAAGTTTTATAGTACCATTAACAGCAGGTCCCTCTTCATCACCGGTAATCAAAAAACTTACCATTCCTTTAATGGTACGTTTCTCAAGAACTCGCGCTAGCGCCGCAATAAAACAAGCGATTCCGCCCTTCATATCAACAGCACCCCGCCCATATAATTTTCCCTGATCTATGACAGCTTCAAAAGGTGAATAGGTCCATTCATCCAATGCACCTGGTGGTACAACATCTGTATGACCCGCAAACATAAGATGGGGTCCTTCATTTCCCATTTTGGCATAAAGATTTTCAACATTATCTGTATTTTTATCCGTAAAAATAGGGCGCTCGACATGAAATCCCATTTTTTTCAAAAATTGTTCCAAAGTTGATAAAGCCCCTGCTTCATGAGGTGTAACAGAAGGACAACGGATAAGTCTCTGTAATAGCTGAAGCGGATCTGTAAGAACAGGCATAAGGTCCCTTCCCATTTTTTTATAAGTCATAGCAACTTAAGGTTATTACGCTGAATTAC
Organism: Bartonella sp. MU70NMGDW; assembly: GCF_042194085.1. Taxonomy (NCBI): domain Bacteria; kingdom Pseudomonadati; phylum Pseudomonadota; class Alphaproteobacteria; order Hyphomicrobiales; family Bartonellaceae; genus Bartonella; species Bartonella sp. MU70NMGDW. The sequence goes on along the minus strand of NZ_JBHIMK010000189.1, from coordinate 495 downwards.
AAAAAAGATAAAGCAAAAACATTGAAGACACTCAGCAAACCAAGCAGGGGAAAACAATCGTGCTGAGAGCTTCAATGGCTTCCTCATTATGCATGAGCAAGTACACACACAACAAAACACTCAACAAAAAGTTCCGTTAAATATTGCCTTCATTTGAAAGTTTTTGACGCCTCTAAATTATATGAATCAAAATTAATTGCTTGCAATCTATGAGCATTTTCCTTCAACCAAGCACGATACGTTTTACTATCAGGACATAGTTCTTCACAAAGAGCCCAAAATCTTGGACCGTGATTCATTTCAACAAGATGAGCAACCTCATGAGCAACAACATATTCCACAACTTCTTTTGGTGCCATAACAAGGCGCCAAGAAAAAGAAAGACGCTTATCTATTGAACAAGACCCCCAACGACTTCTCGTATCTTTATAACAAATTGATTTGACTTTACGCTCTACTTTATGGGCATAATGTGCCACCAAAGGTGTTATAATA
>NZ_JBHIMK010000188.1:0-2397 GCF_042194085.1 Bartonella sp. MU70NMGDW | reverse complement strand
GCAAAAAATTGTGAAAACCTAAGATTAGCACAACTTGAACTTGAAAAGGAATATGAAGCAAAAGCTGAAGAAAGAGCACGTGAACGCAAAGAAGAAGATCGTAAAGCGATGGAAAGATATGAAGCCGAAATAGAAGCTAGACATGAAAAATGGAAAATTGATTTTGAAAAAAGAAAAGCTGAAGAAAAAGCAAAAGAACGAGCCGAAAGAGAAGCAGAAGAGCGCGCTAAACAACAACAGGACAATAAATAATGAATAAAGTTCTCATAACAACATTGCTACTTTGCACAGGGCTCATCACAGCTGGATGTGAAAAAACCTATAGCGTCGCTGAATTTAAAAAAGATAAAAATTTACGCTTCGAGTGGGATGCGAAATGTGGATTTGCAGGAACTTCAAAAAATTGTGAAAACATGCGGTTAGCATTTTTAGAACTTCAGAAAGAATATGAAGCAAAAGAAGCAGAAAGAAGTCGTAAAATTGCAGAAGAAAATCGCAAAAGATATGAAGAATTTGAAGCTGAACAAAAAGCCAGACTTGAAAAAATGAGAGCTAATACTAAGAAAATACTAGCTGAACAAGAAGCAAAACGACGTGCTGAGGAAGAACAAGAAGCAAAAGAGCGCGCTGAAAAAAAACAAAATAACCATTAAAACACAACAAATAGCGGAGCATCTCAATGGCAATAGTAACCAAAGGCGTATTTACTGATATAGATGATATGTTAATGAAGCCAATTACAAAGACAATGGATAGCACCATTACACATCACTATTGCGCTTTAGCTGCTCAACTTAAAGAGCTTTGTACACTTTATAATAGATTTATGGCAACATTATGTCTGTGCTCTAGATTTATCATCACTGGTTATAAAAAACCAGAACATAGCATAATTTAAAGATTGTGCTCAAACCTTGTAAAACTGAAAGGAAAAAGGGGAAATACTATGAATAAAGTTCTCATAACAACATTGCTACTTGGCACTGGAATTATCGCTGCTGGATGTGAAAAAACTCACAGTGTAGCAGAATTTAAAAAAGATAAAAATTTACGCTTAGAGTGGGATGCTAAATGTGGATTTGCAGGGACTTCAAAAAACTGTGAAAACATGCGGTTAGCATTTTTAGAACTTGAAAAAGAATATAAAGCACAAGCTGAAGAAAGAAGTCGTAAAGCAGCAGAGGAGTATAGGAAAGGTATAGATGAACTTATAGCTAAACAAAAAGCTAAACATGAAAAATGGAAAGCTGAACAAAAAGCAAAAGAACAAGCCAAGAGAGAAGCAGAAGAGCGCACTAAAACCGAACGAGAAGCGAAAGAAAAAGCTGAACAAAAACAAGATAGTAATTAAATCAGAAATAATCATATTTGTAAAAGTTTGATGAAATGGACGTGCAATGGCATTTGAAAATATAACCATATTTACTGATATGAATAATGTTGTAACGAAGACTCTTGAAAATATAATGGACGAAACTATTAATCATCTTTCATCGGGTTTAAGTGCCCCACTTAAAGCGTCTTGTACAATCTACGTTATATTTATGGGATACAATATCATCTCAGGGCGTTCTTCCACGCCTTTATGGGAGTTTATAGCGACAGCTTTCAAACTCGGCATCATTGTTGCACTCGCTACAAACACTGCTCTTTATAATGCGTGGGTTAGGGATATATTTTTCAATGATCTGCCAAATGCCATTGCAAATGTCACACAAGGTGCAGCACACTCGGATCAAAATATATGGGACAATCTGCTAAGACAAGCAGGTGCACACGTTTTTGACGCATCAGAGAAGTACACAGGATGGACTCAAACGGGTAAGTTTCTTGTGACATGGATTGCTGGTTTTTTCTGTTTAATAGATGCCACGGCAATGGCTATAATTGGTTTTGTCGTCTCAATGTTTGCTAAGCTGGGTTTGTTTCTTGTCCTATCAATAGGACCACTCTTCATAAGCCTCTCTATGTTTTCCTCAACCAGAAAATTCACAGAAGCATGGTTAGGGCAAGTTGTAAATTTCATCCTTTTGCAGGTATTAGTCGTGCTGCTTGGTGGTCTGTATATCCAATTTGCAATAAAAATTTTCTCAGGAACACTTGAAGATATAATGCTTTCCTTAATTAATTTCTCAGCTGTTGGCCTTTGTGGTATTTACCTTTTCATCAAATTACCTGATATAGCATCAGCTTTAGCCTCTGGGGCTGTTTCTTTCACAAGTGCCATAACGGGAACGCAACGCGCTGGAAAAGAAGCTTTTCGCGCTGCTAAAGCAACAGCCAACACGATAGCAAAGGGCGTTAAAAAATTAGCATCACTATTAGCAAAGGCCTAAGTTCAAATGCGGGAATTTAAAAAAATTGGGATTATCTTACCATTTCTCTTTCTCAGTGGCT
>NZ_JBHIMK010000187.1:0-2398 GCF_042194085.1 Bartonella sp. MU70NMGDW | reverse complement strand
TGTACTTTTTTGGCTTTGTGCAACATCTTGAGGCTGTAGAGAGAGCTTTCCATAAGACCCCATAACCCCAAAGGATATAGTACTGTCAACATTTTCAACAGTTTGTAGCAAAACACCTGTCTCTAGCGCATAGTACCCTAGATCCCCTCCATAACCATATTCAAGCGCAGATAAATCTGAAACATAACGATAACTCCCACCATAGCCACGCAAAAATGAAGCAGGATTTTCACGAATTTCCAACATTCCACTAGGATTAGTCCGTACTCTCTCCAACTGCTTGTTTTGATTGCTGATATCCATTAAACCAGCATGGAATAAACTATTTGGCAAAAGCAGATAAGTTGGTACCTGAGGAACAACAGATCTTACACCTCGTCGAGACGGAGAAACCGACTCAACCTCAGAAGAAGGAACTACAGACTTAACCTCAGAAGAAGGAACTACAGACTTAACCTCAGAAGAAGGAAGAAGAGTTGTAGGTTGAGAATCAGCAGATTTAACAGACAAATTCTCTAGACGAAAATCCCAAAATTCTCTTCTTCTACTTAAAACTAATTTTTGAGAAGAATTTCCTTCTCCCAACTCAGACTTTGGACCATAAGCACGGAGTCTATACTGATAAGGTAAATTGTTTAACGTAACATAATCACCATTCAGCTTAAAAGAATCCTTCTCTGCTGCCCCAAAAACTTGGATAATCGAAATTCCTTGATCATTTCCACCACTCCCCGTAGCCCCCCCTGGACTTCCAGAAACGCTTTGCACATGTACTGTTGTTTTACCAGAAACATCACCATGAATTAAAACACGATCGGTCCGTTGATTTTCTACAGAACCACCCTCATTCAAGTACGTATTGAGATAAAGATGCGCATTGCCTTGCGCCTTATAAACCACACCTGATCCCTTTCCAATGCGGAGTGTTTGATAATTACCAGCTCCGCTAGAGTTTGGTTTTTCAAAAACAATAGAACTATCAATAAGATGTATCAATGAAATCGATGAAACACCCATAGAGCTAGAATTTTGCAAATTATTATTTTTCGGTCGCGTTAAAGTCCATGTTGACCCTCCATTCAACTTAAATTCAGCAACAGAACTTTTATCAATGAGAACACCCCCTATAAGTGTAGAACCCCAATCAGCTGAAACCTTCACAAGAGAATTATCCTCAGCCTTCAACAATAAATCTCCAGAAAGTGTAGCCTTCAAGTCAACGCTAACACTAGCACCAGATTTTTTGCTATAAATAGCCGCACTATTTGGAACCATAAACTTAGCACGCATTAAATTAACAGCCCCACTCGCAAATATCCCTTTTTTCGGCAAACTTCCGAAGACAATTGAACCCGCTCCATGATGATAGCGAAAAACATAAGCCGAGTTTTCCGCATGAAAAACTTCTCCTGGATCATAATTGCGCCGTTTCTCACCAAGAAAACGGAAGCCGTAAGACGCATTCCCCTCTACTACAATGGTAGAATTATCTATACGAATATAGCCAGCAACTTCCGAAAATGAAACACCATGGGCATTAGAAAGCTTAACGTTACCCTCTTCAAGATTGATATACCCCCCATATCCCAACATCTGAAAAGCCGAATTTTCACTATTCTCATTTACATCCGTTGCCTGACTACCATTGTCGGTAATGGAAACGGACTTCATCAAGACGCGTGCACTCTCTTTTGTTTGAACTCCGATACCATTTTTAAAGTCAATCGTTCCTTCTATTATCTCAACTACTCCTCTATTACTTGCCAGAACTCCGACACCATTTGTAGAATTAATCACTCCTTTTACTATCTCAACAGCTCCCTCATCATTGGCTACTACACCATATTCCCAAAAATCTTTATCCAAACCATCACTATTTGAAGCATCCTTAATAGTTATATCAACCCCTTTAATCCACGTCCCCTTGGCAAATGCTTCTACAGCTGCTTCCTCAGCATTGTTTTTACTAGATTTTTGATAAGTTTTTTTAAAAATGTTATGATTTTTTTTATCATTGCACCGATAAAATGAGTCACTTTCTTTACATGAAAAATTATTCTTACTATTTTGCCTATTTTGCACGTTACCATTAACTACATTGCTAGGTTGCATCTTAGCACCAACTGCATCAGCTTGTGCCTTTGCGTTGGGCACAAAAAAAAGAATAGCTGTTGTAAAAGTACATAAGGAGAAACGATTTTTAAATAGATTTACCATAATTACACCATAATTCTGCCCCATTGTAGAGCAATGCATAACGTATTAAGAGATTTAACCAGAAAATTTAATACGTTTTGGTTTAAAGATAGGAAGTTTATTAATATTTTTTGTGTTTTATGTAAATATGGAATTAAAAAATTACTCAAAAATACAATCTAAATCTGTCGCTTTTACAAAA
>NZ_JBHIMK010000186.1:0-2400 GCF_042194085.1 Bartonella sp. MU70NMGDW | reverse complement strand
CGGAATTTATAAGAATTGGCTTATCCATAATTTTTCCTCCCTAACGCCTCTTGGCGATTGTTTGTGCGTGGTTTATGAGATGTTTATACCATTATGGTAGTATTGAGTCAATACCAAAATGGTTATTTTTTTATTTTATATTTGGAAGGGGTGAAATAATGGATAAAAATCTATTGATTGATGAAAAAATATTAGCGTTTTGAAAAAAATTAACAGAGGATGAAAAAAAGAAATTTATTATTTCTTTTCTTGATAAAATGAAGAAAGAAGATCAAGAAGTTTAACTTTGTTATCATAACTTAGATGTTCGAGCATATCTTCTATTTGTGCATCTAAGTTATTTGTCTCCTGTTCTGAAAACATCAATTGTTTAGGGGTAACGGATAAGTGAGGTGCTAAACGTATAGCCCATTCTTTTGTTAATTTCCGATGACCATTTTCTAAGCGAAAAATCTGTGGTTGACTCGTACCTGCTAATTCAGCTAACTTTTTAGAGCTTAAGCCCATTTTCTCTCTGAAAAATTTTAAGTTATTCATGATTCTTATCCTATAAAAAAATTTTTATCTTTCAAATACCAATACGGTAAAAATCTCTTGCATTAAAAATACCGCTATGGTATGATTTGGGAATGTTTAAGCTAAAATCATATTTATTGAAGAATAATATTACTTACGCTGAGTTTGCAGCCTCTATAGGTGTTACACAGACATCAATAGCGCGTTACATAAATAAGAAGAGATTTCCTCAGCCTAGGATAATAAAGCAAATAGCAAAGATTACGGATAATTATGTAAGTCCTAGTGATTGGTATCAAGAAAATTTTACTACTGCAATACAAGAAAAAGCAACGCCTGCTTTTGTCAATGGTTCCACTGTTTGCATGAAGCCATGTGAACAAAATGAAATGACGAAGCTTCAATATGAAGAAAAGAATGAACATCAACAGCACCATTCACATTCTTAAAGAAGAAAGATCAGAGATGATAGATGTCCCGCATATCACTATAAGTAAAGTCAAGTTGATTAATCTTGTTAATAAGATTGGACGTGAAGACATATATTATGGTGTTCGCTCGCCTAATCAGACATGTGAAAGTTGCATAGATCCCTCATCAACAGGTTATCTTATCTATATACTGCAAAATATTTTTGCGCGTGATGATAGAAATTATTTTCCGTTATTGCCATACGATGATTTTAATCAATGGTTTTCATCTGCCTTTACGCAAGCTTTTACAACTTGGTTTGATAATTATTTTTCTCAAGATTTGTCATCTTTTCATCGCCTAAATGAGCTACTTTTGTTTACAGCTTTAGTCGAAAGTAATCTTGGCTTCTTAAGGGATGACCTCATCAAAAAAAGAGAAGAAGAAATCAAATTAATAAATGATGCGTGTAGTGTGCGTCTGAATTGAGTTAATCCACTTTTTTAAAGTCTATGAGGCTGGTTTGTGTTGTTACAGTCATTTTTGTTTCTGGTTGCAGTGGGGATGTATGGGTAATGATTAAAGTAACTTGGTCTTTTATATCTTCTTCACGTGCTGCTACAAAAATAAGGATTTTTGAAGGTTTGCCTTCTGAGGGAGCTACAGAAATATTAACATCGATTTCTGGTCCCGTTCGAAAATTCTTCGCTTTATCACAGAAGCCGCGTGATTTGTGTGACGTTGGCTTAGCATCAGGATTAACATATGGTGATTGCATTTGCTGCCATCTTGTTTCAGGTTTGTATATGATGCCATATCCAAGAATAAAGCGAGAACTATCTTTTAGCTTTATATTTAAAATATGGACGACAGTTTGTGCATTATTTTCTACCTTTAAGAAAAGAAGCGTCCACTTGTCCTTTGTTGGAAGATGCGGTCCAGTTGCATATATGGAAAGTGGCGGTCCTAAATCCTGTACTCTTTTGTTATCTAACAAAATTTTAATATGTTCTTCTGACCATTTTGCAATATCTTTTGTTGATTTTGCTTGCTCTTCAAGAGCTGCAGTTTGTTTTTCGCTTTCTGCAAATTTCTTGATTACCCATTTCTTATCTTGTGCTCGTTTTTTTGCGGCTTCTTTACGGTCTTTATTTCTTAAAATAAGCGCTACTGAAAGTGATCCGATAAATGACAGGAAACCTGTAAGAAATATCTTTATCCATTCTTGCATCTTTCCCCTCCCCACTTTTTTAGAATCGTTGGGAGGATACTTTTTCATAAACATTTTTTCAAGACAGGCAATCACAACACGCTCTGTCATAACACACATATAAATACGTAGAGCCTTAAGGGGGGGATTATGATCACTCATTTATATTTAATAAAAGAAGGGGGCGCGCATGTCTAATGCAATGCCATGGATAAGATTCCATTTGTATGACTGGATAAGTGGTACAGATGGAATGACGTTAG
>NZ_JBHIMK010000185.1:0-2415 GCF_042194085.1 Bartonella sp. MU70NMGDW | reverse complement strand
AAAGTGCTCTGCTTTTAAAAAATCAGAAACGCTATCAAGAGCATTATTATTGATAATGATAGCACCCAGCAAAGCTTGTTCTGCTTCAATATTATGGGGAAATTGACGAAAAGAAGATTGTTCTTCTGTTTGAAAAGAAGGTAATTTAACAGCGCTCATTTTATTCATTATGATTTAAATTGATTTGATAAATGATAATTATAAATCACTGAATCTACAGTGTGAATCCCATTTTTATTTTACTTAACAGCTTGCGTTTTGATACGTTTTGTGCAATAAAGAGATGTTCTTTTATATTTCGGTTATTTCTTTTAATCGTTTATTTAGATCGCTAGCTGTTTTGATAATAAAAGCCGTGTCTTAAAGGACGCGGCTTTTTTTAATTCTATCTTTTAGAAGCCGCTTTAGTCAATTTATCTACAGTCTTTATCTATCTACAAAAGGATATTAAACCTGTAGAAATCTCTTTTCTTCCTGTAACCCATGCCCCCAAAATAAGTTGCGTATCTCCAAAAACACGCGCCCTGCCACCAATAATTGCATTCCCATAAGCACGTACATTACCATGAACCTTTGCAAACCCATTAACACACGCCTCATCACAAATTATTGCATTTTCAAAAACCTTCGCATGCCCCCAAACCATAGCAGCATTATAAACCTTGGCATCGTCCCCAACCCAGCAATTACCTTGGTGAGAAAGGTTGTATTCACTTTCAATAAAGCCCCCTAAATCTCCTTTTTTAACACCTCCAAAACTTCTTAAAGCTCTAATGCGATAAAGTGTTCTAACTTTACCATATAAATGGTCTTTAACTTCTGTAGTTTCATTAGTAAGTTCATATTTTTTGGATACATTTTTAGTGGTCATAGGTAGCTCCCTAATCTAACATTTGAATAAATTTTTGAATGAAATGGTTATAAGGAGGCGCCCCCGCACCGCCCGCGCCGTTATTTACGCTGCTTTTGCAATAGCGTTTGTTAAAACGCGCTTGGCTTCTGTCGTAACCAATTTGTAGTGATCAAGCTCTTTTTGTAGATCATTTACATACGATAAACGCGCAGCAATCATTCCCAAAACTTTACCAATTCCCTCAGGAGCTTTTAAACTTTCATAAGAAAATAAATCATTATCTCTAGAGAATAAATCATGATTTTTTGATTGGCTTTTTAATTCATAAAAAGCTTTAACAAGCGCCTTTTTAAATGCACGCACCGTATCATTATTGCGCATATATGTCATCAGTAGAGTTGCTTGTGATTCATTAAGGATTGCGATTTCTCTTTTTTGACATCCGCCATTTGTTTTAAAGGGTACGATCTCAAATCCAACCCTTCCAAACTCTTCAAAATCTTTAATATTTTTACGTAGCAATCTAATAACAGTAGCATGGCTATTACCCACACCCTCTGCAATTTTTAGAGAATTTGTAACTGCAACGCCATCATCATTGATTGTAACTAGATCTTTCATTGAAAAAACCTTTCTAATAGTTAGTACGTTTTTGATTTAAAAACCCTATAAGGGCATCGGGCGCTCAAAAACACGGCTATTAGTCCGTCGCTATGCTTTTCCCTCGCGAAGGGTATTGTATGGCATAGCTACACCCGATGTAATCAATATATGCTAATAATAGCATAAAAAACAATCAGTATTTTAAAGGCATGGGAAAGGTTGTTACGTAACCCATCCGCTAATAGCTAAGTGTTTTTGAAGCACTTGTGATTCGTTTAACAGAATAACCTTTTAATGTCAATACGTATTTTTTATTTTTTTCAATTTTTTTCATTTTGATACCTACCTAATTGAATACCAAGTGCTTTCTCTAGTTCACTGTCTATATCATCATAAGTTTTCACTGCTTTCACTGTACGTTTTTTGATTTCCCTATTCACCTCGTCTATCAATGCTTCGCAACTCAATACGCTTCTTGGCAAATCACCCCCATATATCCAAGCTTTCACTTGCGCCTTGGTACTGTAATCAACTTTACAAGGCATCTCATGATACTGACCACCGTCAAATTCTTCGTATTCTCTTGTGCCATCATCATATTCGTAAAGGTTATAAAAATACTCTGCTACCCCTAATCCCCATGGTGCATGACCGACCGCCGTTGCAACCCACTTTTTTTGCCCTTTCTGTTTACGTTTTTTTAAAAACATCTGGTTTAATATCCCCTATCTAAATCCATAACTTTACCAATGGGTTTATTTGCCTCAAAATGGACCGTACAGAAGCGTTTTTAATTTCAATGTGGTTTTTATCACAAAATCTTTAAATCGCTCTGTACGGTGCCTTTCTGTCAATTTAAACGCATGTCTATTCTCAAAACGTTCAGCAAATTTCACTACTTTGCTGTTTTTTCGGATCCTTTTAAATACGATTTCATGACTGATGCTCCCGAAAAAAGC
>NZ_JBHIMK010000184.1:0-2424 GCF_042194085.1 Bartonella sp. MU70NMGDW | reverse complement strand
ATATTCTTCACACAACAGCTCGTAATAAAATTGCTTTATTTTCTGCAGCTTTAACTGTATTTTTTATGATCAATCCTGCACGTATCCAGGCAGCAAGTTTAGATCCTGCAAAAAAGGCTTTAGAGGCACTCCAAACAGACTTGAAAGTGATTATCCCTATTGCTGCTGCCGTTATCCTCTTGTGCTTAGCAATTGGTTATGCAGGCCGCTACATCGGAAAAGATACATTCGTACGGTGGGCAATTGGTGTTGTCATCGCAGGTTCTGCAGCTGAACTTGCTAATTTATTATTTAAAACTGCCTGATAAATCTATTAAAAAAATGAAATATTTCTTTAATGAAATAAAGAAAGTTAGATTTCTGTGTTTTTATTTAGTGCAATAAAGAACTATATCAAAAAAAGAGATTATTTATAGTAACTGTAATCTAAATTGGAATAAACAATATGAAACAATCAAATACCCTTCAAACAATAATTAGAAATAAATCTACTAAAATCTCTGCAGCTCTAACTGTATTTTTTATGAGCAGTCCTGTGTATGCTCAAGCAAAATTAGCAAATGCAAAAACTGCTTTAGATGCTCTGCAAAAAGACTTAAATCTGCTTATCCCTATTGCTGCTGCCGTGATACTTTTGTGCTTAGCAATTGGCTATGCAGGACGCTACATCGGAAAAGACACGTTTGTACGGTGGGCAATTGGTGTTGTTATCGCTGGTTCAGCAACCCAACTTGCTACGCTGCTGTTCACAGGTAAGTAATGAGAATGACTATTAAAGTCATGCGGTATAAAATATCTTTTTATTCTAAAGAGAAATCTAAATTGAGATAAACAATATGAAACAATCAAAAATTCTTCAAACAATAATTCGGAATAAAACTACTAAAATCTCTGCAGCTTTAGCTATATTTTTTATGGACAATCCTGCATATTCTCAAAAATTAACAAATGCAAAAACTGCTTTAGATGCTCTGCAAAAAGATCTTATTGATAATATTATTCCTATTGCTGCTGCTGTTATACTTTTGTGCTTAGCAATTGGTTACGCAGGACGCTACATTGAAAGGGATACATTTATACGATGGGCAATCGGTGTTGTCATCGCAGGTTCTGCAACCCAACTTGCTAAACTGCTATTTACAGGTCAAGTAAGTTAGTATAATACAAAATGTTTTTAATATAAAAGTGCATCTAATAATTATTAATATGGCAAAATTCTATTCCGTTTATGATAGAAATACAAGGCCTTCATAAAACTTTAATAAGAGTAAAATATGCGAAAACTAATTAGCTTCCAATCAAAAAACAATAACAAAATCATCACACTTTCTGCAGCTATAACTGTATTTTTTACGATACATCCCGTATGGGCCCAAGCACAATTTTTAGCATCCGGCAAACACCCATAACTACACCCCTACCCTGCACGTCGTTCTACCGATCTCCCTGTTGCTGCTGCTGTTATACTTTTATGCTTAGCCATTCTCTATGCAGGGCGCTACATCGGAAAGGATACATTTATACGATGGGCAATCGGCGTTGTCATCGCTGGTTCAGCAACCCAACTTGCGAGCCTGTTATTCAAGGGGCAAGTGTGAGTCTTTATAACACATAATGTTTCTAATGTGAGAATTTATGTTTGATAAATTTAAACATATTATGTGATATTTCGTTTATATTAAAAATATACAAAGTATTCATAAGAGTAAAATATGAAAAAAATAATTAATCTCAAATTAAAAAATAATAACAAAATTACTGTAATTTCTGCAGCTATAAGCGCCTTTTTTATAACACAGTCTGCATATGCAAATGCAAAATTAGGTCCTGCTGAAACTGCTCTAAAAGCTCTACAAACGGATCTTACTACTAATATTATTCCTGTTGCAGCTGCTGTTATACTTTTGTGCTTAGCAATTGGTTACGCAGGCCGCTACATCGGAAAAGATACATTTGTACGATGGGCAATCGGTGTTATCGTCGCTGGCTCAGCAACCCAACTTGCTAAACTGCTATTTACAGGTAATGCATAAATTAGTATAATACGTAATGTTTTTAATGTTCGTTGATTATAGATTTGTATCAGTAATAATGTCGCTCATAATACGAAAAAAGGAATATTATTTATAGCAACTTTAATTAAAAGGGGATAAAAGATATGAAACACTTAAATACGCTTCAATCAAAAATATGTAAGATTAGTGCTATTTTTATCACTTCGATTATGTTATTAATAACTCAATCTGCATATGCTCAGACGGAAACAAAGAGTTTAGATGTTTTCATAGGGATGCAATATGGATTAAGTATAATTATTCCTATCGTTGCCGCTATCATTCTTTTATTACTTTTGCTTATTTATATATTTCGCATCATTGCAAGAGCTACATTTATGCGATGGGCATTCAGCGTCATTATTGCTGG
>NZ_JBHIMK010000183.1:0-2431 GCF_042194085.1 Bartonella sp. MU70NMGDW | reverse complement strand
ACGGTTTTGGCAACAGTTGTGGAAGAAGGACAGAATGTGAATGCGGTTCAGTCGGCGCCAACAATTGTTATTTTGGGTGATTTATCAAAGATGACGATCAAGGCGCAAATCTCAGAAGCTGATATTCTTAAAGTCCGAGCTGGACAACCTCTTTATTTTACAGTTCTAGGTAATTCACAGCGTCGTTATGACGGCGTTTTAGAAAAGGTAGAGCCGGCTCCTGAAGCAATTCGTGCTGATGTGAGTATTAATCCTGGTATGGTGGGTGGTTCTAGTTCTTTAATATCGTCGGCTATCTATTACAATGGAATTCTACATGTTGATAATGCGGACAATTTTTTGCGAACCTATATGACTGCTCAAGTTCATATTATCTTAGGGCGCGCGCAGAATGTCTTGTTGGTTCCAAGTGATGCTTTACGCGATGAGACAAGAGAGCGTAAAGCATGGGTTTCTGTTTTGGTGGGGGAAAATAAGGTGGTTACTAAACAGGTGAGCGTTGGGTTGAATAACAAGGTTATGGCAGAGATTGTTTCAGGACTTAACGAGGGTGATGTCGTCATCACCAGTTCGTCTGATGGAGTGATGCCAGAGTCTTCTAACATGCATAGCGAAGACGAGAGTTAAACCATGAACACGAACCAAGCAGATGCTGTCTTCGTCTTGGAAAATATTGTGCGCCAATTTCCCGCGGGCGAAACGTTTGTTACCGTTTTGAAAAATATCAATCTTACCATTAAACGTGGTGAAATGGTGGCAATTGTAGGTGCTTCCGGTTCAGGTAAATCTACCTTGATGAATATTTTAGGCTGTCTTGATCGTCCAACTTCTGGCCGTTATTGGATCTCTGGTAAAGAAACAGCTTCCCTTTCTGCTGATGAATTGTCGGCTTTGCGACGTAATCATTTTGGTTTTATTTTTCAGCGCTACCATTTATTGAATGAATTGACAGCTCTTGGTAATGTTGAAATTCCGGCTATTTATGCGGGATGTGCTGTGGAAGCAAGAAAAAAGCGTGCACAGGATCTTTTAACGCGTTTGGGCATGGGTGATCGGGTAAATCATCGTCCAAATCAGCTTTCCGGTGGTCAGCAACAACGTGTTTCTATTGCCCGTGCGCTCATGAATAATGCGGAGGTTATTCTTGCAGATGAACCAACTGGTGCATTGGACAAAAAGAGTGGGCAAGAAGTATTGCGTATTTTGGATGAACTTCATCAAGAAGGGCGTACTATTATCATTGTAACCCATGATATGCAGGTGGCTGAAAGAGCAGAGCGTATTATCGAAATCAGTGATGGGGAAATTATTGCCGATAAGCGGTCAAAGGTTGCAAAAACAAAAGTTGGTGGAAAATCTCTTCAGGAACAACAAAATCTAAAAGGCCAACAAAAACTGGGCTTTTTTCGTTCTTTTGTTGAGCGATTCCGTGAGGCGTTTGTCATGGCTTTGTTGGCAATGAATGCACACCGCATGCGGACTTTTTTAACAATGCTTGGGGTGATTATCGGTATTGGGGCGATTATTGCTATGGTGGCTTTAGGGAATGGTACACGAGAGAAGATTCTGGAAAATTTTAAAAGTTTGGGTGCTAATACATTAACTATTTTTCCTGGCAAAAGTTTTTCTGATCCACAAGCAGAAAAAATAACCAGTCTTGTTGAAGCTGATGCAGAAGCCTTGTCTGGATTGCCTTATGTTTCTGGTGTAACACCACAGATTTCAGCAAGCTCGAAAGTGCGTTTTGGTGCAGTTGAAGTCAATGCCGTCATTGTGGGGGTGGGAGAACAATTTTTTCAGACACAGGGGCTCAAAGTTTTCAAAGGACAGTTTTTTGATCAAAAAAGCGTGCATGATCGGGCGGTTGATCTCGTGATTGAAAAAGAAGCTTTGTCTGTTCTTTTTCCCCATAGCCATGAAACCCCCCTTGGAAGGGTGGTGCTTGTGGGTAATGTTCCAGCGCGTATTATTGGTGTTGTTGATTCGCAAAACCAAGCAAGTGGAAACACATCGAATACATTACAGCTTTATTTGCCCTATACAACAGTGCAAACGCGTTTTCTTGGCACAACAGAAGTTCGTGCAATTACCGTTAGGGTTGCTGATGATATTGATTCACATTTAGCGGAGACCATGATAAAACGTTTTCTCATTATGCGGCATGGCGGGGAAGATTTTTTCATTAGAAATTCTGAATTCTTCCGTGAACGTGTTATGGAGAGCACAAATATTTTAACACTTTTAATTTCTTCAATTGCTGCTATTTCATTGATTGTGGGGGGTATTGGGGTGATGAATATTATGTTGGTCACTGTTTCTGAGCGGATTAATGAAATCGGCGTGCGTATGGCAGTTGGTGCACGCCAAAGTGATATTTTGCAGCAGTTTCTCATTGAAGCGATTTTGGTTTGTGTGATTGGTGGTGGTTTGG
>NZ_JBHIMK010000182.1:0-2433 GCF_042194085.1 Bartonella sp. MU70NMGDW | reverse complement strand
TTGTTACAAATGATCATGTCCAACAAACGAGTGTGATAAGACTTGCAAGCACTTCACAGTTTTTAGAGTATAAGAATGGTATCGTTTTGCGCTTTATGGCGACGGGCAGGAATGTTGGAGCAACCACGATTGTCTTAAATGATTTAGATGGCAAGCCGGTTTATAAGGCGACAGAATTAGGCATCAGTGCATTATCGGGAGGGGAAATCCAACAAGGGTGCATTTATACATTGTTTTATAATGGAGATCATTGGCATCTTGTTAATCCTACCTCTATCCCTTTAGAAGAAGAAAGCAGTCTTTATCCCACGGGTTTTATAGGAACGTTTGGAATGCGCGGGATTCCAAAGGATTGGTTATTGTGCGATGGGAAGGCTTATTTGCGTCGTGATTATCGTGATTTATTTGAGACGATAGGAACGGTTTGGGGAGAGGGGGATGGCGTTGAGACGTTTAATGTTCCAGATTTTCGAGGGATGTTTTTACGGGGGCTTGATAATGAACGCAATCTAGACCCTTGGCGTTCTTTTGCAAGTGTGCAAACAGATTTAATCGAGTCTCACCAACATCAAGGACAGAGCCTTTCGATGTCTCATTTTACCAGCAACGAAAACTTTTGGGATGGCAATACGACAGATGTATTGGGCTATCGTCTAGGCTTGTTTGGGGGGAGCTCTCTCGCGAATTTTATGGGTATAGAGCGTGAGAATTTAGGGGGCTACATTGTAAGTCCTTATACTCTTGATGAGAGCCAAGAGGTTGTTTTGAAGAGCACTGGTGAAGGCGAGACGCGTCCAGTAAATGTGAGTGTTCTGTTTGCGATTAAGACATGAGGTTAAAATGTCGACGATTTATGATTGGTCTTTAAATGCCTCCTTGAATGCCTATTGTGATGATTTGATTGATTGGTCAAAAGGACAACGCCCTAGCAGCGTGAATAATAGCGCCCGTGTGATGATGCAGCGTGTGCGTGAATATTTATCCGATACGAGTGGTGTGATTGAAAGTAGCTTTACGGTTGATGCTGAACAGCAGACGACGTTGATAAGACTTCAAAGTAAATCGCATTTTTTAGAGTATAAGAATGGGATATCAGTTTGTTTTAAAGCGAAGGGTAAGAATGTTGGGGAAACCGCAATTGCCTTGAATGATTTAGCCGGTAAGCCCGTTTATAAGGCGACGGAATTAGGCATTCTTGCATTATCTGGAGGTGAACTTCAAAGGGGGTGCATTTATAGCTTGATTTATAGGGATCATGCTTGGCAAGTTTTAAATCCTACACCTCTCTCTTTATCACAAGAACCGGTTATTCCCGTTTATCCTACAGGGACGATAGGAATTTTTGGGATGCAAGTTTTGCCAGAGGGCTGGTTACTCTGTGATGGGAAGGCTTACTCGTGTAGTGATTATCCTGCTCTTTATGAAGCAATAGGGATCAGATGGGGTGGAGCTGATACTTGGAACAAGTTTAACGTTCCAGATTTGCGTGGTGTTTTTTTACGAGGTGTTGATGATGATCGCGAGATCGACCGCTTTCGTTATCTTGGCACTTTACAAAATGACGCTATGAGAAAGCATGACCATGGGGGGCAATCCTTTACGATTTTGAATGATGAAGATGAGGAAGAGAGTTGGTATGGTGATTTGACGATCATCTGGGGATATGTGTTGAATGACCAGCAAAGATTGAAACTTGCCGAACGTTTGGGCGTGAGGGCAGAGGATATACGCGTGCACCATAAGCTCGCCTTTCCCCATTCCCACCTTCATATGCGTGATGTTGCATTGGCAAGTTCAGGTGTAAGTGAGACGCGCCCGATTAATATGAGTGTTGTGTTTGGAATCAAGACGTGAGGTTTAGATGTCCACGATTTATGATTGGTCTTTAACGGCATCTGAAAATGGTGGGGCTGATGCTTTAATTAATTGGTCAGAGGGACAGCACCCTAACACGGTTAATAATAGCGCTCGTTTTATGATGCAAAGGATAAGAGAGTATTTATCGGATACGGGCGGCGTGCTTGAAGGGATTGTGACGGTTGATAATAACCAAAAGACGAGCGTGATAAGGCTTCTAAGCCAATCGGCATTTTTAGAGTATAAGAATGGCATATCGGTTTGTTTTAAAGCGAAGGGCAAGAATGTTGGGGCGACAACAATTGCTTTAAATAATTTAGCCGGTAAGCCCGTTTATAAGGCGACAGAAACCGGTTTATTAGCCTTATCGGGAGGAGAGATACAAGATGGCTGTCTTTATACGCTTGTGTATGATGAAGAGCTTACGGGTTGGCAAGTTCTCAATCCGACAAGGGGCAAAGTCTCTTCCTTAAAACGCTTACCCTCCGGTCTGATAGGACCGTTTGCAATGGAACGCTTGCCGGATGGTTGGTTGCCATGTGATGGGCGTGCTTATTCACGGTATGTTTATTGGGA
>NZ_JBHIMK010000181.1:0-2455 GCF_042194085.1 Bartonella sp. MU70NMGDW | reverse complement strand
TAAGCGCCCCTTTGCTCTAACGTCATTCCATCTGTACCACTTATCCAGTCATACAAATGGAATCTTATCCATGGCATTGCATTAGACATGCGCATCCCCTTCTTTCATTAAATATAAAATTGCTAAAGCATCTGCTTCGTTGTCGTCTTTAAGCGCATGCCCTTTGGAACATATCGCCCAGCCTGTCTTAGTACCTAGATCAAGACAAAGAATCGTGTTAGTCATTTGCTATTCCATTAAAAATTATTTTTACATAGCCGTTCAACGGTAATTATTTTCGAAATGGGGGGGGAAATGCCTCAAGTAGTGTCTAAATTGTTTTCTATTTCTTCTGTTCTTATTAATTTCGCACATACAATTTTTTCAATTTACACTAAGTACAAAGAACAGGAAGAACGAAAACTAGGACCCAAATTAGAACTGAAATCTATTTCCCAACCAAGAGGTGATAGTGTTATTCCATCAAAGAAAGGAGGATTTAATATAATCACAGCATCGTTGGTTCATTTACAAGTAACTTTCTATAACCCTACAAAACAGATGATTAGACTGAATCATATATGGATAGATAAAAAGAGCCCCTTTCAATTTGTTCATGTCTCATATCCTAAATCCAACCTAGAATTGCAAAAACAAACAGAAGACATCTTCATTAAAACGCAAGAAAACCACGTCAACTTGATAACCCCTAAACTCAACCCAATCCAAAATGAATGGTATGATCTATTTAGTATTGGAAGTAAAAGCGAACTAACACTTTTACTCATTTTTGCAATGCGCAATCCATCTGAAATACAGCCTATAAATATCATTGTAGAACATACTTCTCCAAATTATCCGACCAAAACACTCAAACCTAATTTTTATCTTGGTTCCTTTTGTGATGACTAATACTCTAATTTCACGGAACTAAAAGTAATCAAATGTCACTTACTTTCTTTCTCTTATGAGCGGATAGTTTCTCTATCTTATCTCGTTGCATTCAATGTATAGACCGATTATATTTCTGAAAATTATCTATAAGATACTTTTTAAAACCATATGCGTCACTATATGCCCTGATGGACAATGAAGGTCCTAAAGTGCTTTGAGCTATCAAATTATCATTTGCATCAAGAGAAAAATTCCAATCAGAATCGCTAAAAACAATTGTGCTGCCGTCTGGAAAATCCATTTCTTTTATTGAATCTTTCAAAATGTGAAAAGTGTAATATGGTCTTTGCAATACCTTTGTAGAGCTTTGCATTTTTTTATGAGAGACATAAAAACAAAAAATCGTGATTACATTGGTCGTAAAAAGCACAATAATCGTTGCAAAATTGTCCATTTTTATTTTCTTTCTTCATATTGAAGCTGTTTTTGTTCGCACGACTTTTCACTCAAACTGAAACCGTTGACAAAAGAAGGCGTTGGAGGAGATTGTTCATTCCATAACGCTTCGAGAAGATATGCAACGGCTCCTCTTGAAGGAACACCATATTTTTCCCAACGCCATACTGTTGACTTGTTGACGCCTAACCGTGCTGCCATTTCTTTCAGAGTTAAATTCAGATTTTTACGTAACTGTTTTACTGCTATTTTTCCCATAAAAAATAATATGCATTATGAGTACTCAAAAGTCAAGTCGAAATGCATACCAATTATATGCAATATGAATATATTAAGGAGATAAAAATGCTTAGTAACACGATAGACCAATCTGCTAGATTAATAAAAGCGCGTTTAGCGCGTGGTTTTAGAAGTGCTAAAGAAGCAGCTAGATATTTTGGCTGGAACTACTCTAGCTATATACAGCACGAACAAGGATTAAGAGGAATATCACGGGCATCTGCGAAATATGCAAAAGCATTTAGAATTAGTGAAGGATGGTTATTAACTGGAGAGGGAGAAGGCCCCTCCTTTCCAATTCCTGCCACAAAACAAACTGTTGATGAGCAAATTATTAATCTACTGCAAAAAACAACTCAACCAGATAAAGAAACAATTCTTCACCTTTTAAATCGCCTGCATGCAGAAGAAAAAAAATAAAAGCTTTTTTCTTTCATTACTAAATGTAGAAACCAGATGCATTATTTTGTTATCTAATTCTATATCACTTTTTATTGTTTTCATAACCATTCACCTTCCCCTTTCATGAGAATCGTCATTTAGAAAAAATCTTCTTACAAGATTTTTATACCGTTAAAAATAAAATACACATAACGCATATTTTATTGTTGACAAGTATGCATTATGCGTATTATATATATTCCATAAACCACGCACAAACAATCGCCAAGAGGCGTTAGGGAGGAAAAATTATGGATAAGCCAATTCTTATAAATTCCGATGAAATCTTATTAGTTGTCTATGATGATGATCAAAACATTGGTCGGTCGGGACCACTGGATGAAAGCCAAGTTCTAAAAATTATTGACGAGGCAGATGATGCAATCCAAATCTTTCGCATCAATCC
>NZ_JBHIMK010000180.1:0-2468 GCF_042194085.1 Bartonella sp. MU70NMGDW | reverse complement strand
AGAACCAGCACCAATAACTGTCATTGCAACGGTTTTCATTAAGTTTTCTGATTATTCTCTAAATTTTTGATTTCAATTGCATATTATTATTACAAATAACTTTAATGCTATCTTTAATATAAATTCTGTAAATCTAAAAACATTACTGCTTCGTAGCTTTTTTTAGCTTATACAACATAAAAACTTGTTTCTCACATTCTCTTTCTTTGTAGTGAATTTTACAAACATCACTTTTTGTATATTCTACAAATAGCTATTTGTCTCAAAAATTAAAGCTTGCCTCAATACCCCACGGACTTTCTCTTTTAAATTAAAAGTATATTCAAAATCATGATACTCATTCCACTGATATCTTGTACTTATTCCCCTCTTTATATCCTACGAATTTCTCCTAAGAGCTGATACATGCCGCATCAGCTCTTAGATATTTCTAACAACTACTCCACAGGAAACTGCGTATTTGGACCTTGCTCCATGGGCATTTCTGAACCAGGTGCTTGATCTACAGGAGTCTGCGTACCTAGACCCTGCCCCATAGGCATTTCTGAACCAGGTGCTTGATCTACAGGAGTCTGCGTACCTAGACCCTGCCCCATGGGCATTTCTGAACCAGGTGCTTGATCTACAGGAGTTTGCGTATTTGGACCTTGCTCCATGGGCATTTCTGAACCAGGTGCTTGATCTACAGGAGTTTGCGTACCTAGACCCTGCCCCATAGGCATTTCTGAACCAGGTGCTTGATCTACAGGAGTTTGCGTACTTGCACCTTGCTCCATCGAAATTTCTGAGCCCTGTATCTTTTCTGGCTGTGTTCTTACGGATATATCTTTGTTTGATAACTGCTCAGACACTGAAGAATCATCCCTACTTGATATTTCCGGTTCAATAACACGTCCTGAACCACCCATCATATTATAATTCAAGTGAGAAATAGCCCACCAAGTTCCCCCAATAATAACAAAAACGCAAATAGCAGCAAACCACAACGCGCTTAAATTCCACTTGGCATCTGGACCAGAATTCAAGTGCAAAAAGAAAACAATTTGTACTATAATCTGAATAATCGCCATCCCAATAAGATACGCAACCTTCGTACTAACTGCCCAACTTTCCATCATTCCATACATCACAGGAATAAAAGAACCCAAGGTAAAAAATACAGCCAGAATAAAGCCAACTAAATAGGAACCAGTACTGGGACCATGTGTTTCGTTATGCATGCTCATTACAGTGCTCCTAACAGATAAACCATGGTGAAAACACCAACCCACACAATATCAAGTAAATGCCAGAAAATTGAAAGGCATGTTAAACGCGTTTTATTATCCTGATCCAAGCCATGACGACGAAGGTGAAAAAACATCACTATCATCCAGAGAAGACCAACACTTACATGAAGACCGTGGGTACCAACTAAAGCAAAAAACGCTGACCAATATGCAGATAGAACTTCTCGTCCAAAAAGCTGTAAACCTGTTGCAGGATCAATACCTGCATAAGCATTAGGATCGTAATAGAATACCTCGTTCAAAAGTTCATGAAATTCGTAAATTTCCATGCCAATAAAGCAAAACCCAAGTACAAAAGTAATAGCCATCCATGAACGCACACCACTGATATTACCTTTATGTGCTTGTACCATGACAAACCCATAAGTAATTGATGATAGCAATAAGATGGCGGTTTCAACCAAAACAAACTTTAAATCAATAAACTCATTGCCAGCTTTTCCTCCACCATAAGAAGCAGAAAAAACAGCAAAACTTGAAAAAAGCGTTGAGAATAGGATCAAATCCGAAAGAATATAAACCCAAAAACCAAATGTCATTATCGAACTATTATCGTGATGATGCTCATCAATGTGAGTATCATTCATTGTCACCGCGCTCATACTGCTACTCCTTGTTCTTTAAGAACAGCTGTAAAAGCGTCCTCTGTTTTCTGCACTTCTTCAGCTGGAATATAGTAACCATGATGATCACCTGTTAACGAATGACACACAATCGTTGCAACAAAACCAACCAATCCAATCGCAACAAGCCACCAAATATGCCAAACAAGAGCAAAACCAACAACCAATGAAAAGAATCCTGCAATAATTCCAGCGGACGTATTTGATGGCATATGAATTTTTGCAAATCCACTTGTCGGACGCTGATAACCATTCTTCTTCATATTCCAATAAGCATCATCAGATTGTACCTCTGGAAGTATTGCAAAATTGTAAGAAGGAGGCGGTGAAGAGATAGACCATTCAAGTGTCCGTGCATCACCCCAAGGATCACCTATTATCACCGGTAAGCATCCTTTATGTTTAATACCGTACCAAATCGCCAAAACAACTTGCAGCACAAAACAAAGGATACCGAGCAAGATAATAATAGCACCCAATGCAGCAATCATAAACATCGGTTGCCAACTAGGTTCCATGT
Source organism: Bartonella sp. MU70NMGDW (assembly GCF_042194085.1). Lineage (NCBI taxonomy): Bacteria > Pseudomonadati > Pseudomonadota > Alphaproteobacteria > Hyphomicrobiales > Bartonellaceae > Bartonella > Bartonella sp. MU70NMGDW. The sequence goes on along the minus strand of NZ_JBHIMK010000180.1, from coordinate 36 downwards.
AATGCTGGAGACGACGCGTCGCCCCCATCAAACCAA
>NZ_JBHIMK010000018.1:0-28924 GCF_042194085.1 Bartonella sp. MU70NMGDW | reverse complement strand
GATCAATTTTATTGAAAAGTTGCGTGAACACTGTAAAGTTCATGGAATTCCTCTTTAACGAATTTTCAACTTTTTATATGATTTTTAAGCATTTTTCGTTGAGTTTTTTAGGATAGAATTAAATTTCGTAGATCTTTTCAGTCTATGAGAGAGAACTGAATATTATGCACTAACCTTTGCTTTTTACGAGCATACAGGAAAAATAATACACGAAATATTGTTATAAAAAGCCTTATCTAATAAATCTTATGGTAGGCATTTTCGAGTTTTTACTATTCAAAATTTTTATGTTATGTTTGTCCTTCTGCTGTTTGATAAGTGTATATTCAGCATTGCGTAAATGTGTGACCATTTGTAGTTTTGCTGTTTCATTTTGTACCATAGCGAGCATTCCAATTATATGTGCTTGTAACTCAGCAATACTTTTTAGATCTTTTGTTGTCTTGATTTCGTTTAATAGTTCTTCAATTTGCTGAAAACGATTGTTTGCTTCTTCAAAAGTCTTTAGACTTACGGCTTTATCAGTGATGGCTGCATATTGGCTACGCTTGTTGATAAAACTGCTAGATTCATGGACAGAGATAGGAATTTCTTCTTCTTTTAAAATATTTTCAAGTGATGTAGCTAGAGCAGAAGATTTATTTCTATTGTAGAGCGTTTCTGGATTTTTGAGAAAAAAACTGCTGTGATCTGTTTGTGCACTTTTAAGTTTTTTAGTGTCGAATTTTTGGCTTCCCGTTATAGATTCGTGTATCCTTTTTGTTTCCTCAAGTTGTTTTTTTAGTGTTTCGAGAAGTTGGGCATCATGTGGCGCTTTCTTTTGTTGTGGAGGTGTTTTCTTTGATGTTTTTGAACTTCCAAAAAAATTGGGCCACGTCGTTGGAATTGATGCCGACAAATCCGCTGCTCCAGCGCCCCAAACCCAAGCCATTGCTGGGTTTGGAATCCCTAAAGTTATTACAACTACTATTGGAATGACCTTTTTTTTCATGTTTCCCTCCTGTCATTTTTTGCGTGCTGTAAGAAAATTGGCAACCATATTGCCGGATCATCACCAACTTCCGCGATAATGCTTTCGGCTAATTCTGCGTTATCAGGTGTGCCTGATAACACCAAGAGCTCGTCACTAAAGTCGTGTTCGATGGTTTTTCCACCGCTTGTCAGATGAAATTTACCAAGATTCAGTTCTGCAAGCGCAGATTGATCACCCTGCTTAATGAGGAATTGGCGACTAAACTCACCAAGTCCTTTAACGAGTTCAAATTCGGTATCTGTTAGTTTAAAACCTTTTGTATAATCTTCATAGTTTGCCTTGGGATTGGCTAGAAAAATGTAAGTCGCACACTGTTGAATGAGTGTTTTGGCAATATTACTTTCTAAGGCATCGCTAGGCTCTTGTGTTGCGTAAACAAAAATACCATTTTGTTTACGGATAGTCTTTTGTTTATTTTTCGCTAAATCTTCAAAGTACGGATCTTGCAAAGGCTTCCAAAACTCATCAAAGATATACATAAATCGCTGTCCGCTAATCATGCCTTCTGTGCGGTAAAGCAAATACATCATCACTGGGGTGCGAGTTTCAAAATTATCTAAGAATTCCGTGATATCAAAGCCGTAAATTTGATGTGTCGAGAGATCAAGAGCATCGTGGGGATTATCAAACAACCATCCATAATCACCACCTTCACACCATTTTAGTAAGCGAGCATGAACAGATGGGTGAGCATTATAATCACTTAAACGTGGATTTGGTAAAAATTGTACTAGAAAGGACAAACGACGGAGTGATCGGTCAATGTTACTGCTCATAACAGACATAACTGCTTTGTTAATTTCTTCTTCGTCGTGATGCGTGACTTCACCACCAGCTTCTGCCAATTTTTTAACAAATTGTTTCAGAAAAATAAGATTTTCTTGTGTGGGTGGGAGTTGGAAAGGATTGAAACCACTTCTCCTGCCTGGCTTGAATGTTAAATATTTTCCACCCATCGCTCGAATGGCAACTTCCATGCCACGATCTTTATCAAAAACAACAGTTGTCGGCTTAAATTTTTGTGCTTGTGCTAACAAAAAGCCAAGTAACACGGTTTTACCGGAACCAGATTGTCCGATAAGTGCGGTATTACCGAGCAAACGTTTATCTGTTGAGTCCTCTTCAAGTTTGGAGGCATGAAAGTTGAAATAAAGCGGTGTTTTACTGGTTGTTTTAAGAATTGTGACGGCTGGGCCCCATGGGTTACCAGTGGGTTTTCCTGACATAAAATTATGAAAAGATGAAAATGATAAAAAGTTTAATGATGTAATCGGAGCAGGACGTGGTCTCCATTTCCAATTGCCAGGAAGTTGTGCCCAATAGCCAGCCTCTATCGCTAAGTCTACAGGTTTGGGGAGTAGCGCAACGTCTAGTAATGCTGCACTCGCTTTGGCCATATGGTCGCGAACTTGTTGAATTGTATCACCATAGATAGTCAATGTGCAGTGATGTTCTCCCATGACAAAATGCCCGCTGATAAGCTGGTTTAGTGCTTCGTCAATTTGTTCAATTTGGCTCGTTGCCACATCTCGTGCATCAATAAGGTTACGCTGATGCCGTTGTAAATAGTCTTTAGCAGCATGTCGAGAAAGCACCGAAAAGCTCTGTGTCAATATGAACTCGAAGTCACTTTCCAACAAAACATTTAATTGTCCCGGTTTGGTTGTTGCATCATATTCTTTAACTTCCAGCATTCCAAATCGACGCATTCCACTGGTTGTTCGCAGTTCACCAAGAGCACCCCATTTTGAGAAAAAAGGTCGATTGATAGACATATAGTCAGCAAAACGGTCATGGCAAATTGGCATGGGGCGATATTCACCATTGACAAGCATTCCAAGGAACTCAAGTGCAGAAGAATAAGCATGTCCATTTTTTTCATAAGCACCAAGAAGTTCTGCACCGTAACGGTTTAAAGATTGGCCTAAAGTACGATTGATGTCATTGAGTTCTTTGATACATGAGTCTTGTCGCATCTTTTTTTGGTCAAGCGTTTCACGTTCATGTTGAGAAAAGAACGACATAATTTTATCCGCTATCGGCTGAAAAATGACAGTCAGATATAAATCATTGACCATCAAATTATAACCAGTAAAGCTTTGCCGATATTTTTCATCAAGTTGATAGCAAAACATTTGATCAAATGTTGAATCAGGATATTCATAAACACGGCGGCGCACAATATGTGTCCAAAATGATAAATTGGCTGATGAAATACCCCGTAGAGTATTATTAAGCTCTTTTATCCATTGAAAGATATCTTCTTCTGAAGCGCTTTGATGTGAACGCCCGTCAATCTTCCAAATCGATAAATATTCCGCATTTTTAGTAGAGATAATCGTATCTGTAATATGATGTGAATAAGGCAGAAATAGGCTTACAGGTGTCTCTGATGCAAGGCGTTTGCTACTTTCAACAACTGTCATGTTTATCTCCTTTTACTGTAATCAGAGGGACTATAACTTGATGCGCCCCAAAAACCTTTGTTTCGATTGCGAAATTTAGTATCGATCCATAACCACCAGATACGAAATGCCTTATCATCGTTTTTAGTAATTTGCACCATAATGAACCATAATGGAGGTGCTATAATCCACAAAAAGATACTTACTGTCATAGCAATAACAGCGACTCCCATAACCATAACGATAAATGGCATCATGGGGACACCCCATATAGTTGGAACACGTGTTGCTCCTTTGAATAGGGGGAATTCTTTTTGTTCTTGTGATTTCATAGGGTGCTCTTGTTAGTGGAGGTGAAATAATATGTGGCTAATATAAAAGGCTGCACCAGCAATAATGACGCTGAATGCCCATCGCATAAATGTAGCTCTTGCAATGATGCGAAATATATAAATAAGCAAAAGAAATAAAAGAATAATAGCAGCAGCGATAGGAATAAGTATACTTAATCCATATTGCATCCCTATGAAAACATCTAAACTTTTCGTTTCCGTTTGAGCATATGCAGATTGAGTTATTAATAACATAACTGAAGTGATAACAATAGCACTAATCTTATTACATATTTTTACTCGAAGTGTGTTTAATTGTTTCATATCCTTTATCCCCTTTTAATTAAAGTTGCTATAAATAATATTCCTTTTTTCAGTATGGCTACATTATTACTGGTATACAGCTACTATTCATTTTATTATTAACTTTATTTATTGTTAACTTTACGCTGTTTTAAACAACATTGTAACAAGTTGGGTTGAAGAACCTGCGATGACAACACCGATTGCCCACCGTACAAACGTATCCTTTCCGATGTAACGTCCTGCATAACCAATTGCTAAGCACAAAAGTATAACGGCAGCAGCAACAGGAATAATATGACTAGTAAGATCTGTTTGTAGAGTTGTTAAAGCTTTGTTGGCTTGACCCAAAACTTGTGCTTGAGCACATATAGGATGAGTTATAAAAAATGTTGTTATAGCTGCAGCAATTGTTATGATTCTGTTGTTATTTTGTGATTTTAAATTATTTAATTTTCTCATTTTTTATTCTTTCATGAAGCATTTATGAATGCTATGTGTTATTATTTTACATTAAATGGTACTATCACCAGTGTATCTACAATAGATAAATAAAACCTATTTTGTTAAAATTATACTTACATATAATTCATTATGGTTTAAATAGCATTGAGACAAGTTGGGTTGAAGAACCTGCGATGACAACACCGATTGCCCACCGTACAAACGTATCCTTTCCGATGTAACGTCCTGCATAACCAATTGCCAAGCACAAAAGTATAACAGCAGCAGCAACAGGAATAATGTTTTTAACAAGATCATCCTGTAAACTTGTTAAAGCTTTGTTCGCTGGAACCAAAACTTGCGCTTGGGAATGTACAGGATGAGTTATAAAAAACGCGGTTATAGCTACAGAAGCTGGAATGATTCGATTATTTTTTGATCTAAAATTATTCAATTTCTTCATTTTTGTTAACCAATAATTACATTTAAATTTATTATTACTTAGTAAATAACATTCCAACAAGTTCAGTTGCTGAACCTGCAATGACAACACCAATTGCCCAGCGTACAAATGTATCCTTTCCGATGTAGCGCCCTGCATAACCAATTGCTAAGCACAAAAGTATCACGGCAGCAGCAATAGGGATAAGCAGCTTTAAGTCTGTTTGGAGCGCTTTTAAAGCTGTGTCCGCATTTGTTAATTTTGCCTGAGCATACACAGAATTGCTCATAAAAAATGTTGTTATAGCTGCAGAAATTGTTATAATTCTGTTGTTATTTTGTGATTTTAAATTATTCATTTTTTATTCTTTCATGAAGCATTTATGAATGCTATGTGTTATTATTTTACATTAAGTGATACTATCATCAGTGTATCTACAATAGATAAATAAGATCTATTTTTGTTAACCAATAATTACATTTAAATTTATTATTACTTAGTAAATAACATTCCAACAAGTTCAGTTGCAGAACCTGCGATGACAACACCGATTGCCCACCGTACAAACGTATCCTTTCCGATGTAACGTCCTGCATAACCAATTGCTAAGCACAAAAGTATCACGGCAGCAGCGATAGGGATAATATTGTCAATAAGATCTTTTTTCAGAGCATCTAAAGCTGTTTTTGCCTTGTTCAAAACTTGCGCTTGAGCACATATGGGATGTGCCATAAAAGATACGGTTAAAGCTGCAGAAAATGCAATAATTCGATTATTTTTTGATTTCGATTTACTTAATTGTTTCATTTTCTATTCTCTTAAGAGTTTTATCGTTATTTTCAACATCATTGAGATTATTACTAATTTATCTAAAATTAATAAGTAAAAAAATTATACTCACATATAATTTATGGAGCTGTTCCAAATAGCATTTTGACAAGTTCAGCTGCAGAACCTGCGATGACAACACCGATGGCCCAGCGTACAAACGTATCCTTTCCGATGTAGCGTCCTGCATAGCCAATTGCTAAGCACAACAGTATAACGGCAGCAGCAACAGGGATAATGTGTCCAATAAGATCTTTTTTCAGAGCGTCTAGAGCTGTCTTTGCCTTGCCCAAAACTTGCGCCTGAGCACATATGGGATGTGCAGTAAAAAATACGGTTAAAGCTGCAGAAAATAAAGCAATTTTATTACGAGCTGTTGTGTGAAGAATATTTAATTGTTTCATGTTCTTTATCCTGATTAAGATTAAAACTCCCACAAATGACCCCTCGTTCATGAAGAAACTTAAAGAGATATTTTGGATCAGCCCAAGTTCTTAATTTTCCTCTTTGTGTAAGTAACGTATATTTATTTGGTTTTCCGGTGATTGGATCATCGGAAATAAACGTGAAATACCATTCTCTTTCTGAAAGCATCACGACTGTAATCTCACGTGCTGCTTTTTGACTAAATGCTATATCAACGCTGTTTTGTTCTATCATTTTCATTATCTTTGCCCTCAATTAGAAGAGATTTTCTCCAATCTTACTAATTAGAGCTTTAACATTTTCTTATCTACCTTTCATTATAATATCCTATCAAAATTCTAGAGTTTCGTGAAAATATCAGCTGTCACTCTAGCGAGCCTCTCGATGAAGAAGAATCTTCAATCGAAAAAGCATCGTTGGTGCCACTTTCTTTATGTGTAAATGCATCTTCTTCTCCTTTTGAAGAGAGAGGAAGAGAATCTACGTTAGTTGCCTGTTCTAGTTCTTCTTTTTTAAGCTTTACAGGCTCCTGCAAATCTTCATTTTCTCGTACAGCAGCTTTTACTCCAATATATGAAGTAACTTTTTGTATAGAGGTGTGGTTTGAGTTTTCTGTGTTGTAGAAATTTAGCACAGATTGCAAAGTCGCTTTTTCAAAGATGCACTTTGATGTTGTTTGTTCATAGCAGTAAGTTAGAGCGTTTTGTACAGCTGTAAGATTTCCGCAAAAATCAAATGCACCAAAAAGAGAAAACAATTTCACATTTCCAACACTAATTTGCCCTAAAATTATGTTAAAATTATGTTTATTCTGTCTAAACTGTTCAGTTGTTGCGATTATTTCCTTAAGCTGAGATGATTGATAGAAGAAGTTATCTTTATCATCTGTTACGTAGACATTGTCCCGCGCTTCTTGTTCGGCGATAACTGAAAATGTTATGGGGGGCGTATTGGATATGTATGCAGCAGCAAAAAATGTGAAATCTGGAACAATCATTAGCAATACACCTTATTATGAAGAATTTTATTAATACAAATGCTCATTCTTTGTGGTGCATTTTCTCGTTGTTTTTTGATTTTATAAATTTGCAGAACGAGATTGTTTAGCTTAGAATATTCCTTGTGATTATTGTTTTGTTCTCTTCTAAAAATATTTCTAATATATGCGAGTATCCAACCAACAAGATAAAAGTGCGGAATAAAATAGAGCACGTTATGCCAACCAATATTATTGTAATCACGAAAAAAGGCGCTGCTTTTAAAAAATAATAATCTTTGATACTGTATTGAAGCTGCTTGTTTTACATAATTCTCTGGTTGCAAAAATCTTTTCAAAAAAAATTTATACGAAGTAAAAAGCCGTTGTGTGTAAGGGGAGGTTTTATTGTCATAATGAACTACACTATCATTATACAGAGAGGGCTTGTTCTTTGTTGCGTATTGCCATAACTTATAGAGTGACGATTTATATTTACTTTTGACTACTGATTCATGAGAGTCAGAGAGGTGTGATGGTGTTTGAGCATTGCATTTAGTAGTTCCAGCGATTGAGCTGAAAAAAGATGCAGTGATGGTAATTGATGTACCAATAAACAGTTCTTTGTGGTCCAAAGCACATCTCCGTCAAAGTGATATATGCATCGTAATTTTAATTTCGATAATAAATGGACAGAAATTGTCTATAATTGTGTTTAAAATATGGCAAGAAAAAAATTCTTTTTTGCAAGGGGAGTAATTAAGGTGAATGATCTCAAAAATATGAATTTTGATGAACTACAAGAGATGCGTACACAAATCGATGTGGAATTAAAAAAACGGCAAGCAAAGGAAAAGCAAAATGCGCGACGAAAAATTCTTGAAATTGCTAATGCCCATGGAATTGATATCGCTGATCTTGTGAGCAAAGAGCGCCATTATAGAAATCCTAATAACCAATGGGAATTATGGAATGGGCGTGGACGTAGACCTAAGTGGATTAAAGAGTGGTTGGAGAATGGGTATACACTTGATGAACTTGAAGTAACATAATACGTGTGCGATATTTACAAGATAAGGGAATACTAGGGAATGTAAATGCAAGAAGTATGCTCTTTTGGGTAATTTGATTGTATAAACATACTGAACAAATATATTAAAGTATTGAGTGATCAAATAAAATGATAGGGGGCATGAATAAATGTATTTAAGTGAAAAAGTCTTGTTGTTATAATCTGGCAAGCATAATGATGATGCCGGATTAAAATATTGTAATTGCTTTTGGCATTTGAGAGAGGGGGATATTTTACTTCTTTTTATAGTTTTATTGACTCTTTACAAAAATGGTCGAAATGAGAATGATTTATTGCATAGGGATTTTCACTCAATATGTAAAATGATAATTTTATCAATTAATATGTTAATAAATTAGCATACTTATATTTTTGAAATATTGTTCTGTAAAACAAGCCTGATGTTATAGATTTTGTTTGGTCTTTTTTCTGTAAGATTATATATGAGGCATTTACTTTATTTATCGATTTATCGTTCGTTTAGTTGAGATGAGTGAGTGTGTAGGAAATGAAAATCTCTATGGCTTTTATGAGTTTTATAGAATTTATGACATATTTCTGAGCGTTTGTGATTAAAATTCATTTATGAGCATTTATGAATAATGAATTATGAATAAAGAGCGTATTTGAAAATAAAAGGATTAAGCCATTCTATTGCGGTTTATCTTCTTTTATGGTGTGAAATAGGGGGGTGATATGCAGGTTTACAATTTTGTGTGATGGTATAGAGTACGGAACACTTTGTTATATATCGGAATATTTTTTCTAAAATTGTGTGGTATTCCACAATAAGTTAAAGGGTTTGTCTGAGGAACAGAATACCCCAAACGGAATACAGTTGTGTTACCAATTTACGCGCTTGTTTTAAAAGAAAAATTTTTCAATGCAACGAAGCTTATTTTATGATGCTTTTCGTGAATAGTATAACGTGAAAGTCCCTATGATTACATAAAATCCATTTTTGTACACCAGCTTTTATTTCAATAAAAAATATAAGCCGGCGTCCTTATACACTTTACTCGCCTCCAATATTGCTAAAGTCCTTAGTTCTTGAGAGAGGGAGGTTTTTTATTGCTTTGTTTAATTTTTTTTATTTATACGACACTCTCGTTCGTGATGTGCAAGTGAATGATTTTGATTGCTTCAACATGAGAGAGATTTGAAATAAGGGTATTTTATGATCGTTAGATTTCTTACTCAATATGAGAACAATGAATTTATTATTATAAATAAAATGTTGTGTGCTAAAAAGTCTTGTTTATTTCGTTATGACGTGAAATGCCTTCTTTTAAGGTGTGGTGATATAAGGCAACCTCTTTGAGACATTATTTTTCAGTGCGTGGTGAATATTCTTAGAATGTACTCGCTTGTCGAGTCTTATGTTAAGTGAAATATGGGAGGAAGAAGTCAAGAGAAAATTACTCGACAGGAATCTGGTTTGTAAACAGATTGGATGAGATAGGAATTTTTTGTTCTTTGAAGGAGGAAGGCAAAGGTTGTAAAAAAGTGAAATAGGATGAATTTTTGCTTAAAGTGGGAAGCCGTGTAGAAGACGTGGGGCATTGGGAGTGAGACCGGCAGCTTCTTGAATGAAGTATTTTTTTATTTTTGGCGCTTGATTAACGATACCAAGGCCGGTATCGCGGAGCATCCGTAAAAGAAGGCTATCATTAGAAAAGAGTTTATTAAGCCAATCATTGCTTAAAGCCATACGGACAACTTCAAAACGTCTCCAGCTTTGATAGCGCTCTAAAGCAGTGAGGGAGCCAATGTCAAGACCTAGTCGTGCTGCTTCAATAATCACTTCAGCGAGGGCAGCGCTATCGCGTAATCCTAAATTGAGTCCTTGTCCTGCAATGGGGTGGATGGTATGGGCGGCGTCGCCAACGAGAGCAAAACGTGGTTTAACGCATTGACGTGTTAAAGAAAGACTTAAAGGAAAAGCTTGACGTTCGCCATTCCAAGAGAGTTTGCCTAATCGATGGCCAATGCGTCTTTCGAGTTCTGTTTCAAAAATAAGGGCATTAGCTTTGAGATAATATTGCGCAGTTTTATGATCTTCATTCCACACAATGGCAGATCGGTTGCCTTTGAGAGGGAGAAGAGCAAAAGGACCGGCAGGTAAAAAATGTTGAATTGCTTGACCATTATGGGGTTTTTCATGTTCAACTGTGCAGATGATTGCTGTTTGTTTATAGGGATGAGAAAAGTTTTTAAGACCTGCTTTTTGGCGTAATTTCGAATGGGCTCCGTCGGCTGCAATAAGCAATTTTGTTTGCCAAACCTCTTCATTATTTAAAGTGACGGTTTTATGTTGGTCTTCTTGATGAAAATCAATGACACGCGTGTTTGCAATAACAGGAATATTGAGATCTTTGACACGTTTTTTTAAAGTGTTGATGAGTTCTCTATGTTCTACCATAGCAGCAAAGGGCTCACCAGGGTTAATGTCGCCTTCAAAAGTTAAAAGGGTGGGTTTGACAGGATCACTTGTGCTTGTGTCTGTGATGATCATTGAATGAATGGGTTGCGCATAGGGTTTTATAGGTTCCCAACATTGTAATTGTTTTAACATACGAATAGAAGCGGCAGCAAGGGCAATGGTTCGTATGTTAGAAGCAGGAGTATCTTCTTGTGGAGCAGCATCAACGATTTTTATTTTCAGATTAGGGGCTGTTTGTTTGAGTGCTATCGCTAAGGTTAAACCGACAGCCGCCCCCCCTGCAATGAGCAGATCACATTGTTTCGTTTTATGAGATTTAATTTTTTTATTGGGCTGTACGTCTTTATTGCGATTAGAACACACAATACTTCTTCCATTGTTTACAGTTTGCTTTTTTTAAAAAAGAATATCTTTTTAAATTGCCTAAAATATCTTAACGTTTACTTTTCTTTCTACTTTACAAAACGAGGTTTCTTTTTGGCACCAATCTGATGACAGATTGGTTTTTCAGAGTTCTTCTGCTTAATCATTTATGTGATTCATTTTACAGATTTATCGGATAAGCTTTTTTGAATGTCCTCTTCAATTCTTTTTACACTTGGTTGATAAAAAAGAAAACTAAAAATAAACAAAGATGGTCGTGTATTTTTTTAAGTTGTATGAATTACTTTAGTATGCCTGTCCTGAAGGGGGACATTTAGTTAGTATGATAAATAAAAAATTGTGTTCATTCGTGATGGTTAAAACAGTATTAATATTTTGCCGTTATCATGATGCAGCGTAAAAAACATTATCTGTTTAGGAAGGCGCCTATAGGACCCATGTCAAACTTTACACATGAGGTGTTTTTTGGTTGATCGTGTGATAAATATCCTAGGAGAGCTTTTTGTGCGCCTTATGAAGGATAGTCTCTTAAGGTTGTGATGTATGAGTGATATGAAGTGGTTAGAAGGTAGAATGCGCTAGACTAGATAAAAAGCCGGATTGTTTACAGGTTATTTGTTTACAGATTGGCACAGAGTTTAAGCTTCATCCTTTTTTACGAGAGAGAGTTATAACTCTTTAAAATATGAAAATTTTGTATTTGGAATTGATAGATGCACCGAAGTTCTTCTCCTTATGATTCATTAGAAGTGCGAAATTCTCAAGGTTCGCGTCTTATTGAGATGTTTTTACGTCAGATAGGGGTATTTATTGGGCTTGGGCTTTTGGGCTTTATTATTTTTTGTGTATTTGCTTTGGCGACGTGGAATGTTGAGGATCCATCTTTAACCCATGCAAGTACAAATGAGGTTACAAACCTTATGGGGTGGATGGGGGCAATTTTTTCAGATTTTATTATGCAGTTTTTTGGCTTGGCAAGTCTTGCTGTTTTGTTACCGCCATTATTTTGGTCTTTTCTCTTGTTGGCGCAAAAGAATATCTACAATTTGACTTTGCGCTTTTTTTTATGGGCGCTATCAACGATTTGTTTTTTAATTGCTTTTGCCCTTATGTCACCTGTTGCTTCTTTTACTTATTGGCCATTGCCAATGGGATTGGGAGGGGTTTTAGGAGATAAAGCTTTAAGTGTTGCTTCTTCAGTTTTTCCTCTTTTTCTTTCTCCTCTTTACACGGTGTTTTTCAGTGTTGTTTTTATTCTTTTAGGTTTTTTCACTGCTGCTTTTGCTGGCAATGTGATATGGCGGCGTCGAACAAAGAAAAGAAAAGAAAAAAGCATTCCAAAAGATGCAATCGTTAATCCAGTTTTTGAATTGGAAGAAGATACGGAATATGCTGCAGAGGATGATCGTGAAAATCATGGTTTTTTTGCGACAACTTTTGGCGCTCTTTTACATCTTTTTTATTTTTTACAAGCGCGTTTCTTTCGTTTTTTCTGTTTCAAAAGGCGTTTTCAGAGTAAGGTGCAAGGAAAGCCATTTGATCGGATTGAGCCAACTTTTTTGGGTGAAAAAGTAAAGTGTGAGGAAAATCAAAATAAAACCTATGTTTCTTCTGTTAAAAATCGAAAGTCTTTAACAGCTTCTTCAAATGGTGATTTTGTTCTTCCTCTTGTAGATTATCTTTCGGTTCCACCACCGTCTGTTAGAGATGCAAAACTTTCTCCTGCTGTTTTAAGAGCAAATTCTCAGGAACTTGAAGGGGTTTTGTTAGATTTTGGAGTTAAAGGGCAAATTATTGATGCTTGTCCTGGACCGGTGGTGACTTTGTATGAATTTGAACCGGCTGCTGGCATTAAGTCCTCCCGTATTATTGGTTTGGCAGATGATATTGCACGCTCGATGCGTGCGATTTCAGCGCGTGTTGCGGTGGTTCCAGGACGCAATGTGATTGGAATAGAATTGCCTAATGCAAAGCGTGAGATGGTTTATTTACGAGAAATGTTGCAGGCGCAAGAATTTATTGACAGCAAAGCAAAGCTAGGACTTGCTTTGGGTAAGACAATCGGGGGGGAAGCTGTTATTGCAGATTTAGCAAAAATGCCCCATCTTTTGGTTGCTGGTACAACAGGATCGGGAAAGTCTGTTGCTATCAATACAATGATTTTATCATTGCTTTATCGTATGACACCTGAACAATGTCGTCTCATTATGGTGGATCCGAAAATGCTTGAGCTTTCGGTTTATGATGGCATTCCTCATTTATTAACACCCGTGGTGACAGATCCTAAAAAAGCCGTGATTGCTTTAAAGTGGGCTGTTCGTGAAATGGAAGAGCGCTATAGTAAAATGTCAAAATTAGGCGTTCGTAATATTGATGGGTTTAATGCACGTCTTAGGGAAGCAGCAAGTCAGGGAGAGACAATGGCGCGGACAATTCAAGTTGGATTTGATCGCGAGACCGGTGAGCCTCTTTATGAAACGGAAACACTTGATTTTAGTCCTATGCCCTATATTGTTGTCATTATTGATGAAATGGCTGATTTGATGATGGTTGCTGGTAAAGACATTGAAGGCGCGGTTCAACGCTTGGCACAAATGGCACGTGCTGCCGGTATCCACGTGATTATGGCGACGCAGCGTCCTTCTGTCGATGTTATTACTGGGACGATCAAAGCCAATTTTCCTACACGTATTTCTTTTTCTGTAAGTTCAAAAATCGATAGCCGAACAATTTTGGGCGAACAGGGGGCTGAGCAATTATTGGGACAAGGAGATATGCTCTTTATGATGGGAGGAGGACGTGTTCAACGTGTGCATGGTCCTTTTGTTGCAGATGATGAAGTGGAGCAGGTTGTTGCGCATCTCAAAGCGCAAGCACGACCTGATTATTTGGAAACAATTACGCAAGAAGTTGAAGAGGATGGTGCTGATGTTTCTTTAGCTTCTCCTTCAGAAGATGATCCCTATAGCCAAGCTGTTGCTATTGTGCTTCGTGATCGTAAGGCTTCGACTTCTTATATTCAACGCCGTTTAGGCATTGGTTATAACCGTGCTGCTACATTGATTGAGAGGATGGAAGAAGAAGGTATCATTAGTCCAGCAAATCACGCAGGGAAACGAGAAATTTTAGTGCCTGCCGAAGAAGAACGCTTTTGAAAAATCTTTATAGTTGCTTTCTATAACATCTTATAAAACAAGTGTTTATCCTACTGTATCGTAGAAAGTCTGTATTTTCATATACCAGTTCTCGATTTGCGATAGCTCCTTGGCACTTGAGACTCTTTATAAGGGGATTCTTTATCTTATATAACTTTTATCCATACACCAACCTTGCTTGTAACGTGCAAGCAAATGATTTGAGTTGATTCAATATGAGAGAGTATGAGATGAGAGAATCTTCCTGTATTTGGCGTTATGATTTAAGTTAAAAAGATAATTTATTATAAATCAATATCTTGGTATAAAATAATGTTATTGCGAGTGTAGGGGTATAAAAGCATGTAAGGCTTGATATTTAAGTGTCTTTTTAAGTGCGCTCTAAATATTTAGGGGCAAGGCTTATCTGTGGAGCCTTATATAGATGAATGATATGGGGTGGGAAGCTAAGTGAAATCTGCTAAACTTCAAACTGTTTACAGACTGGTTCGGGTGAAAATTTTTATTCTTTTGGATTGGAAGGAAGTCAAAAAAGCATTTTTGCCACTTAAAGGAGTTTTCAGGTTCGCGAGCAATATATGTTTAGTACTTAATCCGTTATGTATTGACTATAATTTATATTGCTTCACAGATTAGGGGTGGGAAAGAATATATAAAGAATATATTATGCGTTTAGAAAATCAGCAGAAAAGCGGGAAATTTGAATGCCTTCGGAAATTTAAACGCAGACTGATTATTTGGAAACGATACCGCAGGCAATAAAGAAGGATGTTTCTTTGGCTTTTTCTTTAGCAGATGATCCCTATAGTCAAGCTGTTGCTATTGTGCTTCAACTTCTCATATTCAACATTGTTTAGGCATTGGTTATAACCGTGCCGCAACATTGATTGAAAGGATGGAAGGAGAAGGCATTATTAGTCCAGAAAATGATGTGGGTAAGCGGAAAGTTTTGGGGACGGTCGAAGAAGAATACTTTTAAAAATCTTTTGATAGTTTTTTCAAACAATATCTTTATTTTATAAAGAAGGGTATTTATTCATCGTTGATCACTTAAGTTATAAATTATAAAGTCAATTAAACATTGCTTGGGAGCATTTTTTATGAAAACGTCTTTTTTTCCGCAAAGAAGAGTCTTTGGGTTGGTGGGAATTATTATCTTTTGGTGTTTAACTTTTCCTGTTTTTTCGCAAGCGTCTAATAAAGTGATAAAGGCGCAAAATGTTGTAAATCACTTTGCGGCAATCAAAACAATGACGGGTGATTTTATTCAGTTTAGTCCAAAGGGAAAAATGTCCCAAGGGACATTTTATTTAGAGCGCCCAGGGAAAATTCGTTTTATTTATAAGAAAATGCCTTTACAGATTATTGCAGATGGCCAATTTGTAGGTATTAACAATCGGGCTTTGAATACTTGGAACTTTTCACAACTTTCGCAAACGCCAATGAAGTTTCTGTTGGCTGATAAAATTGATGTGTCTTCTGGGCGGTTATTGGCATTTCGCGAAGATCCAGGGGCTGTGACGATTGTTCTGCGTGATAAAACGATTGGGGCAGGGCAAATAAGGATGGTTTTTGATTCTAAAGGCTCTGCTTTGCGGCAGTGGACAATTGTTGACCAACAAAATTTGGAAACTACTGTGCAGATTATGAATGTGCGGACAGACGTCCGTTTCGCTAATGGAATGTTTGCACTTCCTTCGAAGAAATAGTGCGGTGTTGTTTCATTGGGATTGAAATGGATGTTATTTCGTATTGCAACTTGGAATATTAATTCTATTCGTTTGCGTCTTGCACAGGTTTTTCAGTATTTGGAACTCTTTTCCGCAGATGTTTTGTGTCTACAGGAAACAAAATGTCCAGATGCTTTATTTCCAGTGGGGGCTTTTGAAGCAGCGGGTTATGAGCATATCGCATTGAGTGGACAAAAATCTTATAACGGGGTGGCTATTGTTTCTCGTTTGCCTTTTAAAAAGGTAGAAAAGCGTTTCTTTTGCCAAAACCAAGATTGTCGCTATATCTCAGTTATTGTGGAAGCCCATGGGAGAAACTTGCGGATTCATAATTTTTATGTTCCTGCTGGGGGAGATATTCCAGATGCTGATGTGAATGAAAAATTTCGGCATAAGCTTGATTTTTTAGAAGAAATGTCCTCTATACGTGCGGATCAAGGAGATGGTCTTTCTTCTCTTTTGGTGGGCGATTTAAATATTGCTCCTTTGGCAGAGGATGTTTGGTCTCATCAGCAATTGTTGAAGGTTGTAAGCCATACTCCCATTGAAACCGAGCGTTTACAGGACTTGTGTTGTCAAGGTGGATGGGTTGATCTGATGCGGTTTCATATTCCTGCTCCTACCAAGCTTTACACATGGTGGAGTTATCGTGCACGCGATTGGGCATTTACCGATTATGGACGGCGGCTTGATCATGTTTGGTCTTCTCCTGATTTAGCACCTTTTGTTGTAGATCTTTCGATTTTTCGTGATGCGCGCGGATGGGAACGCCCTTCAGATCATATTCCTGTGCAAACTGTATTTGATTTTTCACGTCAAGTTTGAAATAAGAGGTAAATAAAGTATTAATATTAAATAATGATTCTGAAAGAATGCGGGAGACTAGATGTATATCAGAAATCTCAAAAGGGGCGCTTCTCGTGGATTACTTTCTTGTGTCTTGTTGTGTTTGCTTTTGTCAGGATGTATGGTTGGTCCTAATTACCAGAAAACATCTTTTCGTGTTCCAGCAGTTTGGGGAGAAAAATCTGCACAGACTGTAGGACAGCCAGTTGCGCTTGCCGGATGGTGGCGGCGTTTGAATGACCCTGTTCTAGATGCATTAATGGATTATGCGATTTCTGGAAATAATAATGTTGCTGTTGCCAAAGCTCGGGTACGTGAGGCACGTGCGGGTTTAGGACAGGTTGTGGGAACTCTTTTGCCAAATGTGTCCAATTCAATTTCAGGAACCCGTAGTTATTCTGGACAGTCTGATGCATTGTTAAACCAATATCATAGTGGTTTTGATGCAAGCTGGGAGCTTGATTTTTTTGGTGGGCATAAACGAGCGGTTGAAGCAGCGCGTTATGGTCTTGATGCGGCTGTGGAAGATATGCGCGCTACCATGGTGACATTGTTAGGAGATGTGGCAACAAATTATGTACAAATGCGTGGTTGGCAACAGAAATTGTTAATTGTGCGGCAAATTGCAGTATCACAACGTAAAACCTATGAATTGATGCGTGCTAGATTAACAGCTGGTGATGTTTCTGAGCTCGATGTTTCAAATGCGCAAGCACAAATGGCAAATACAGAAGCAGATATATCACAGATGGAAGCGAATTTAGCAATGAGCGTTCATCGTCTTTCTGTCTTAACTGGTCGTGTGCCTACGGCATTGAAGGCTCTTTTACAAAAAAATGCTAAGCATACAAAGATTCCACAACCGCACTGGCCGATACCAGCAGGAATTCCAGCTAATATTTTGTTAACACGTCCGGATTTGCGACGGGCAGAGCGTCAATATGCGCAAGCGACAGCGCGGATTGGTCAACGTGAAGCAGATCGCTATCCCTCACTTACTTTAACAGGTAATATTTCGACAGCCGCAACGGCGATAGATCAGTTATGGAAAAATTCAACGATTGGTTGGTCTTTTGGGCCTGGTTTGCGTTTTCCTTTTTTTAATGGAGGTCAGGTTGAGGCTTCTATTGCGGTAGCGCGTGCACAGCGTGATCAAGCTTTTATTACTTATCGGGCTGCTGTTTTGGGAGCTTTAGAAGATGTAGAAAATGCGCTGGTAAGATTAACTAAAGAACATCAACGCTTAGAAAAGCTGATCATTGCGAATAAAGCTTCTCTTCATTCCTTAAAACTTTCACGGAGTCTTTTTGAGAATGGAAATACCAGTTTTCTTGAATTGTTAAACGCTGATCGCTCTTATTATTCTGCACAAATGGCACTTAAAGATAGCCGTGTTTCTTTGGTTACGCAATATATCACGTTGATGAAAGCATTGGGGGGGGGCTGGGATGGCGTTGTTGATGTATCACGTCCGGAAGTCGTTGATGGTGCACCTCGTTCGCGTGCAAAGGTAGGAAAATGAAAAAAAGTCTACTCAAAAATTTCATTACAAAACACAAAAAACTTTCTTTCTTTTTAGCTGCTATATTTCTTCTTCTCTTGTTTTTATGGTTGCGTTCTGTTGTTTTTGGAACATCTAGCCCAACTTATATAACCGCGGTGGTGAAGCGTGGGGATATTGAGGAAAGTGTTTTAGCTTCTGGTCTTGTACGTCCTTATCGGTTGGTGGCTGTTGGTGCGCGTGCAACAGGGCGTGTGGTGTCAATGCGCGTTTCTCCTGGGAGTGTTGTGAAAGAAGGCGATCTCTTGGCAGAAATTGATCCTACAGATCAAGAAAATGATTTAAAAAGAAAAAAAGCAGCATTATCTCACTATTATGCGAGTTTGGTAGAACAAGAAGCCCATCTTTCTCTTGCGCAGAAAAATTTAGCACGTCAGAAAAAAATGATCGAGTCACGTGCGGTTTCACGGGCTAATCTCGATGATGCTGCGACACAAGTAAAAATACGTGAGGCACAAATTGCTCAACTTCAACAGCAGATTGTGCAAGCACAAATTGATGTGGATAGTGCAGAGGTCAATTTAGGTTATACACGCATCATTGCTCCTTCAGCGGGAACGGTTTTGGCAACAGTTGTGGAAGAAGGACAGAATGTGAATGCGGTTCAGTCGGCGCCAACAATTGTTATTTTGGGCGATTTGTCAAAGATGACGATCAAGGCGCAAATTTCAGAAGCTGATGTTCTTAAAGTTCAAGCTGGACAACCACTTTATTTTACAGTTTTAGGGAATTCGCAGCGTCGTTATGAGGGCGTTTTAGAAAAGATAGAGCCGGCTCCTGAAGCAATTCGTGCTGATGTGAGTATTAATCCTGGTATGGTAGGGGGGTCTAGTGCTTTAATCTCATCAGCTATTTATTATAACGGAATTTTACATGTTGATAATGCGGACAATTTTTTGCGAACCTATATGACTGCTCAAGTTCATATTATCTTAGGGCGTGCTCAAAATGTTTTGTTGGTTCCAAGCGATGCTTTACGCGATGAGACAAAAGAGCATAAGGCATGGGTTTCTGTTTTGGAGGGGGGGAACAAGGTGGTTACTAAACAGGTGAGCGTTGGTTTGAATAATAAAGTGATGGCAGAGATTGTTTCAGGACTTAATGAGGGTGATGTTGTTATCACCGGCTCGCCTGATGGGGTGATGCCAGAACCTTCTGACGTGCATAGTGAAGACGAGATTTAAGCCATGAACACAAACCAAGCAGATGCTGTCCTTGTGTTGGAAAATATTGTACGTAAATTTCCAGCGGGCGAAACATTTGTTACTGTTTTGAAGGATATCAATCTTACCATTAAGCGCGGTGAAATGGTAGCGATTGTGGGAGCTTCTGGTTCAGGAAAATCTACATTAATGAATATCTTAGGCTGTCTTGATCGGGCAACTTCTGGTCGTTATTGGATTGCAGGGAAAGAAACAGCCTCTCTTTCAGCTGATGAATTGTCGGCTTTGCGGCGCAATCATTTTGGTTTTATTTTCCAGCGCTATCATTTGTTGAATGAATTGACAGCTCTTGGGAATGTTGAAATTCCGGCTATTTATGCAGGATGTGCTGTGGAAGCAAGGAAAAAGCGTGCACAAGATCTTTTAACGCGCTTGGGCATGGGCGATCGGGTGAATCATCGTCCAAATCAACTCTCAGGTGGTCAACAACAACGGGTGTCTATTGCTCGAGCGTTGATGAATAATGCGGAGGTTATTCTTGCCGATGAGCCAACAGGTGCACTGGATAAACAGAGTGGACAGGAAGTGTTGCGTATTTTGGATGAGCTTCATCAAGAAGGTCGTACTATTATCATTGTAACTCACGATATGCAGGTGGCCAAAAGAGCGGAGCGTATTATCGAAATCAGTGATGGAGAAATTATTGCTGACAGTATGACAAAGGTTGCGAAGAAAAGAGCAGCGGGGGCAAAGATAAAAACGGATAGTCAGTCTTTTTACGAAAAACAGACACTAAAAGTTAAACAACAGCTTGGCTCTTTTCGGTCTTTTGTTGAACGTTTTCGTGAGGCATTTGTTATGGCTTTGTTGGCAATGAATGCACATCGAATGCGAACTTTTTTAACAATGCTTGGGGTGATTATCGGTATTGGGGCGATTATTGCTATGGTCGCTTTGGGAAATGGTACACGAGAGAAAATTTTGGAAAATTTTAAAAGCTTGGGTGCTAATACATTAACAATTTTACCTGGCAAAAGTTTTTCTGATCCACAAGCAGAGAAAATAACAACTCTTGTTGAAGCTGATGCAGAAGCATTGTCTGGGTTACCTTATGTTTCTGGTGTAACACCTCAGATTTCAACAAGCTCGAAAGTGCGTTTTGGTGCAGTTGAAGTCAATGCCGTCATTGTGGGGGTGGGAGAACAATTCTTTCAGACACAGGGGCTTAAGGTTTTCAAAGGACAGTTTTTTGATCAAAAAAGTGTGCAGGATCGGGCGGTTGATCTCGTGATTGAGAAAGAAGCATTGTCTGTTCTTTTTCCCCATAGCCATGAAAGCCCCCTTGGCAAAGTGGTGCTTGTGGGTAATGTTCCAGCACGTATTATTGGTGTTGTTGATTCGCAAAATAACGCAAATGGAAATACATCAAATACATTACAGCTTTATTTGCCCTATACAACAGTGCAAACGCGTTTTCTTGGCACAACAGAAGTTCGTGCGATTACCGTTAGGATTGCTGATGATGTCGATTCACATTTAGCGGAAAACATGGTGAAACGTTTTCTCATTATGCGGCATGGTGGAGAGGATTTTTTCATTAGAAATTCAGAATTCTTTCGTGAACGTATCATGGAGAGTACACATATCTTAACACTTTTAATTTCTTCAATTGCAGCGATTTCCCTGATTGTGGGTGGTATTGGGGTGATGAATATTATGCTGGTCACCGTTTCTGAGCGGATCAATGAAATTGGTGTGCGTATGGCAGTTGGTGCACGCCAAAGTGATATTTTGCAGCAGTTTCTCATTGAAGCGGTTTTGGTTTGTGTCATTGGTGGTGGTTTGGGGATTCTGTTTGGGCTTTCTATCGGTGGTTTATTTCTTCTGTTTAAGGCGCCTATCCACTTGGTTTATACGATTGATTCGATCATCCTATCCCTTACTTTTTCGACCCTCATTGGAATATGTTTTGGCTTTTCTCCAGCGCGGCAAGCTTCACGGCTTGATCCTGTTGTCGCTCTTTCACGCGATTAAGCTTTATCAATTGGAGCATATTTGTTGAGATGTTTTCCACTTGGAAGAAGCGTTTATGAAGCGAAACATAGATAGGAAAAGTTTAGCATTATTCGCTGTTCCATTTTAGAAAACGCTTTATTCGTTAAGTGGAGTGTGCTCTATATAACGTTAAAGGATGACGTTTTACGGCCCAACGTATCATGAATAAATTTCCCTTGTATTTTTATAACTATACAAAATACAAGGCGCGATAACTTTAGGATTTTAACCTAAAAGTTAAGAGGGGAAGTGGAGTGTATATCTGTTAACAAACAAGATAAAAAAGAAGAAAATTTAAACGAAAAACAGCTTATATCTCAAAAAAACGAACGGGTATACGAGGCGAGTTGGTCTTCTATAGTTTTTCTTTTCCTTTTGTTTATTCGTGCCCCTGTTTTTTGTCACAAATTGTATGGCAAAGGGAGGGGCGTTGGTATTGGTAACGTTTGGTTTTAAGATTCTTTATGGCTTTATGCGGCGGAGATATAGGCTTTTACGAAGATCCAGTTTTGTAGGGAGAACGAGATAAATGCACTTATGGGCTCATGTTGCCGGGAATGTTAATTACTGTATTCATTATTATGTGTATTGGTATAGCTGGTAATTGGTTTTATGATATGCTTTTATTGCGTTTAGCACCTTCTGAGTATGAACTTTATACTCTTTCAATAGATAAACATCAAGAAGAAGCTCACCCAAATAATAAAGCAAATCTCTACATTCTTGTGCGTGATTACATGATATTTATCAGGGATGGGGGAAGAGCAGATTCCACTCTTTTGCTAATAAGTAAAACTTTATTCATTTGTTTTGCTTAGTACATATTCCATTATAAATAGTCAGTTCATTTAGTAAATCGAGTTATCTAGAGTCTTTTGGGTAGAACAAGAGGCATTGACGAATTGGTTTAGATTCGATAGTTGAAAGTATTTTTCATTGGGGGGGGGAAGCATGACGACGCTGCAATCGCTTTTACAGACATATCGTGACGAAGCGCGTACCGAACGGGACAAAGGTACGTATTTTGAGCGTTTTGCTCTTGCTTATCTGACACATGATCCTCTTCAGTTTGGGTGTTATGAAAAGGTTCAAACCTTTAAAGATTGGGCTCGTGAAAATGATTGGGATGGTCGTGATACTGGTATCGATCTTGTGGCAAAGATTCGTAATGAAGAGGGTTTTGCGGCAATCCAATGTAAATTTTATGATGCAGCCTATCGGATTAGAAAAGCAGATATTGATAGTTTTATTTCGGCATCAGGGAAAGCTCCATTCAAGCGGCGTGTTATTATAGATAGTACTGAAAGTGCTTGGAGTGATAACGCTGAAACAATGATACGGGGGCAGGATATTCCCGTTATACGGATTAATCTTTCCGATATACAACAAAGTCCGATCCGTTGGGAAACTTTTGCAGTCCAGGGCAAAGTTGTGTTGGAGGATAAAAAGAAAATCCGTCCACATCAGCAGGAGGCGTTGCGTGATGTGCGTGCTGGACTTATGGAAGCAGATCGGGGTAAGCTTATTATGGCTTGTGGTACTGGTAAGACATTTACCAGTCTTAAAATTGCTGAGGATTTTTCGGGTGAAGGCAAGTTTGTTTTGTTTCTTGTTCCTTCCTTGGCACTGATGTCACAGACGGTTCGTGAATGGACAACGGATGCAGAAATTGGATTGAGATCCTTTGCTGTCTGTTCAGATACACAAGTGGGAAAGCGTCGTAAAAATAGTGATGATGTTGCTGAAATTGATGTGTTTGATCTTGCTTTTCCGGCGACAACCGATGCTGCTAAACTTGCAGAACAGGCGGGTAAGAGTGTTGCAGATAGGATGAGCGTTGTGTTTGCAACCTATCATTCGATTCAGGTGGTTGCGGATGCTCAGAAAAAGTATGGTTTGCCAACATTTGATCTTATCATTTGTGATGAAGCGCACCGTACAACAGGGGCAACGCTGGTTGGAGAGGATGAATCCAATTTTGTTAAGGTGCATTCTAATGATGTTATTCGTGCCAAGAAGCGCCTTTATATGACAGCGACACCACGCATTTTTGGTGATAACGCAAAAAGTCGTGCGAATGAAGTTAATGCCGTTCTTGCTTCGATGGATGATGAAAAGCTTTTTGGTAAAACACTTTTTTATCGGGGTTTTTCTTGGGCAGTACAGAATGATCTTTTAACGGATTATAAGGTTATTGTCTTAGCAGTGGACGAAAAATTGGTCAGTTCCGCTGTTCAGAAGCGTCTTAGTGATGACCAGTCTGAGCTTGTTCTTGATGATGCAACGAAGATTATTGGCTGTTATAAGGCTTTGACAAAACAAGATCTGAAGGCTGATGTTGGTGCGGATCCACACCCCATGCGTCGTGCTTTAGCGTTTTGTAAAACTATTAAAAGTTCTGAACTGGTGCGTGATGAATTTTCTGCGGTTGTTAGAGAATATCTTGATTATACGAAAGAGGATACGGAAAATGAGCACTTTCTGAAGTGTGAAATTGAGCATGTTGATGGCACTTTCAATGCGAAGGATCGTGGTGCATTACTTGATTGGCTGAAAGCTGATAGTGGTGAGGATGTTTGTCGTATTTTGACCAATGCACGGTGTTTGTCTGAGGGGGTGGATGTTCCGGCTCTGGATGCGATCATGTTTTTAAATCCACGTAAGAGCCAGATTGATGTTGTGCAAGCGGTTGGGCGGGTGATGCGTCGGTCTGAGGGCAAAAAGATGGGGTATGTCATTTTGCCAATTGGCATTCCCTCTGGGATTCCAGTGGAACAGGCTTTGAACAACAATGATAAATATCGGGTTGTTTGGCAAATTTTAAATGCTTTGCGTGCGCATGATGATCGTTTTGATGCGACGATTAATAAGGCATCGCTGAGCCAAGATATCAGCAATGTGATTGAGATTATTGGCGTCACACAGAGCACTGAGTTACAGGCTGTTACAGCTGTTGTAGACAATCTTCCACTACGCTCACAGCCTGCACGAGCGGGAATTGGAACACCGGAATATGATTTAACTCGTACAGAGAAAGTAGAAGGGCAGCTTTCTTTCTGCGTAGATGAACTTTCTCGTGCGATTTTGGCAAAGATCGTCAAGAAATGTGGGACACGTGATTATTGGGAAGATTGGGCGAGCAACATTGCTGAAATTGCTAAGAATCATATCACGCGCTTAACAGGTATTCTGGCAGAGCCAGATACTGAGGCGCGTCAAGCCTTTGATAGGTTTGTGGCAGAACTGCGTGATGATTTAAATGATGCGATTACAGAGGCTGATGCGATTGAGATGTTGGCACAACATATTATCACGCGTCCTGTCTTTCAGGTGTTGTTTGAAGGGTATCAGTTCACACGTGAGAATCCTGTCTCGCGTGCTATGCAGCGTATGCTTGATGTGCTTGATGAGGCGAATCTTGATAAGGAATCCAAAGATCTCGAGAAATTTTACACAAGTGTAAAGTTACGCGCCAGTGGCATTACGGATCCAAAAGCAAAACAGAGGTTAATTATAGAGCTTTATGATAAGTTTTTTCGTTATGCTTTTCCACGTACTGTAGAAAAACTAGGCATTGTTTATACCCCCGTTGAGATTGTGGATTTTATTTTGCACTCTGTCAATGATGTCTTAGAGCAAGAATTTGGGCAAACGCTTGGCTCATCTGATGTGCATATCATGGATCCCTTTACAGGAACGGGAACTTTTATCACGCGGCTTTTACAATCGGGTCTGATAAAACCAGAGGAGATGAAACACAAATTTTGTCATGAAATTCATGCCAATGAGATCGTGCTTTTAGCTTATTATATTGCAGCCATTAATATTGAGACAACCTATCATGGTTTGATGGGGGGAGATTATATTCCCTTTGAGGGAATTTGTTTAACCGATACATTCCAGCTTTATGAGCAAGAAAAAGACCTGATCAGTGATTTGCTGGTGGATAACAGCACACGTCGCTCACGCCAGAAGGAACTGGATATTCGTGTTATTGTTGGCAACCCTCCTTATTCTTCGGGGCAAAAAAGCGAAAACGACAATGCGAAAAATATTGGTTATCCTAAATTGGATTGTCGCATTCGTGAAACCTATGCCGCTCAATCTAGTGCGAGCAATTTTAATGGACTTTATGATAGTTATATTCGTGCTATTCGCTGGGCAAGTGATCGCATAAAAGACTGTGGTGTTGTTGGTTTTGTGACTGGTTCTGGTTATGTTGAAAAATTAGCAATGGATGGACTCAGAAAAAATTTGACTGAAGAATTCTCGAGCATTTATGTTCTCAATTTACGAGGAGATATTCGCAAAAATATGTTGAGTAAAGGGCGTGCTCAAGAAGGGCAAAATGTTTTCGGCAGTGGAAGCATGACAGGTATTGCTGTGACAATGTTTATCAAAAATCCAAATGTCACTGAGCAGTGCGAAATTCACTATTACGATATTGGTGATAATCTCACGACAAAAGAGAAATTATCTAAACTTCAGCGGTTGAGTAGTGTTGGCGGTATCAAGCGTGAACAAGGCTGGCAGATGATTACACCAGATGAGCATGGCGATTGGCTGGATCAGCGTAATAGTGATTTTGAAAAATTTCTAGCCTTAGGTGATAAGAAGGGCAGTGATAAAAAGCTCTTTAAAACGTTTTCTTGTGGTGTAAAAACTAATCGTGATGCATGGGCATATAATTCAAGCCGTGAAGCTTTAGCAAAAAATATGAGCAATATGATTACTTTCTATAATAGTGAAGTAGAGCGTTTTAATGTTACGCATCTACATTCTGACCGCAAAGTGCGTGCAAATGCTGTGAATGATTTTATTAACGCAGATTCTAGAAAGATCAGTTGGAATTATTCTCTCAAACAGGATTTAGTAAAAGGAAAGTCTTTTAACTTTAAGGAAGATTGCTTAACGCAAAGTCTTTATCGCCCCTTTACACGACAGTGGCTCTATTATAATCGAGCTCTTAATGATAGCGTCTACCAAATGCCGCGTATCTTTCCGATGGGGAAAGCGGTTGAAAATAAAGTGATACAAATTACAGGGTTGGGAGCAAGAAGCGGTTTTTCTGTTTTGATGACTAAAGATTTACCGGATTTAAATATGATGGATGGTGGTAGTCAATGTTTTCCACGGTATGTTTATGAGGATGCTGAGTCCTTAGGAGGTAAAGAGGAAGAGCAGGTTCATTTATTTGCAAATTTTGCAGAGGAAAGCAAAGAAACTGGTTTGCAGCGGCGTGATGCTCTCACGGATGAAGGGTTGGCATATTTTAAGGCAGCTTATCCTGGCGAAATGATAACAAAGGATGATTTGTTTTATTATGTTTATGGGATTTTGCATTCAGAAGATTACCGTGCTCGTTATGCGCATAATTTATCTAAAGAATTGCCACGTATCCCAACAGTTAAAAAGGTAGAGGATTTTTGGGCTTTTGTAACAGCGGGGCGAAAGCTTGGTGATTTGCATATGAATTATGAAGAGGTTGAGCCCTATCCTGTTACCTATAAACAGGGTGATCCAAGAACTTGGATGATTTCTGATGAGAAGAGTTTCTATCGTGTTGAAGCGATGAAATTTGCTGGTAAGCGTGGTTCTATTGATAAGAGCACAGTGGTTTATAATGCGCATATCACGATGCAGAATATTCCTCTTGAAGCTTATGATTATGTGGTCAATGGCAGGTCTGCTCTTGAATGGGTTATGGAACGGCAGATTGTCAAAACGGACAAAGCGAGTGGGATTGTGAATGATGCTAATCGCTATGCTGTTGAAACGGTGGGTAATCCAGCTTATCCATTGGAATTGTTTCAGCGGGTTATTACTGTAAGTTTGGAAACAATGAAAATTGTTCGTAGTCTGCCAAAATTGGAAGTGCGAGAAACTGAAAATATTGAGTTATCCACTGTGACGTAAAACAGCGCCGTGTCGTAATAAACTGGCACTATCATATGCTTTGCCAGCTCGTGGGTATTGCGACAGCTCTTGGCACTTGAGACGGTACATAAGAGGCATGCCTTTCTTGTACAGTTTTACGCCACGCAGGCTCTCTTCCCTTGTGATGTGCAAGTCCTTTATGATGTGCAAGAAAATGGTTTTGATTGATTCAACAGAGAATAGATTTAAAATGAGAGAGTTTTATGCTATTCAAAATCCTTATTTAAGATGAAGAATACTTATCTTTATAAATCAATATGTTGCATGTGATAAAACATCATAGGTAGTAAGGTCGCTAAAATGATGACGCATGCGCTTTAGCGACCGTGATGAATAGCTTTAAGCAGAGCTTGTTCGTTGAGTCTTATGTGAGTAAACCATATAAATGGGGAAGCAGAGAGGAACTTGCCCAGAGACGTAGAATTGTTTACAAACCTTTGCTGATAGGAGTCATCGTCCTTTGAGATGTTGGAAGGAAATCACAACTCTCATGAAATCTGTCCTTTGAGCAGGGGTGATTGGAAGTGAGCAGGGAGAACGCGTTAGATAAGAAGCTGGATTGTTATTGTTTACAGATCGCTAGAGTTTAAAAATTTTTGTTCTTTTTTGGGGAGGCTGCCAAACAAAAAGTGTTTTTAGAGGGAAATGATTTATGCCAAAAGATATTGCTATAAAAAGTGTGGGATGTTCGTGGCGGTGTGCGTTTTGAGCTTATTCCTATCTGTGATCTAAAATGCTCTTATGAAGGTGCTTTGTTGAATGAAGAGATTGTTACTAATATATTGATTTATCATGATAGTTTAACCTTCTCTCTGTTGAATGAGAAATCTAATTATCATAAATTTTCTTATTTTAAACCTATTAAAATTACTTCTTTTCATGTCATATGAGTTTGGTGTGTGCGTGTTTAAGAAAGGCGTAAAGTATGCCTCTTACTAATCATCCCAAGTGGCTTAAGAGCTATCGTAATATTGGGCGGGGCGGTAAAATATAGGATGGGGCGGTTTGTATTTTTTATGAAGCGTAAAGACAGTGGTATAAATAGATCTCTATAACAAGTCGGGAGATCTTATAGTTGTCTGGGCGCTCTATTTACAAGAGCTTATATATTGGGATGGCATGTACAGATCCCGTGCTGTGAGATATGTTTGAGATGTAAGAGATGTCTTTGGGTGAATGTGCAATACAGTGATACGTGTATTGTGGGGTATTCTGTGTTATATGAGGGTAGCTCTGTCGAGCTTTTATAGAGGCAACCTCGTGTGGAAGGATATGGAAAGAACGGTATGAAGCAGTTCGTGGGTAGCAAGGTTTTTAAAAAAGTCAGAAGGATAAAGATTAGAATGCGGTTCTGATATAGACTTGGAGCGTTTTAATATATTGGAATAT
>NZ_JBHIMK010000179.1:0-2476 GCF_042194085.1 Bartonella sp. MU70NMGDW | reverse complement strand
GGTTCAAGCCCATCAAATTTTTCTTGTCCTCGCAAAAACTGCAAAAAAGAAACGGTACAGCTTTCCCCATAAAGGTCGTCATTAAAGTCAAACAAATAGGTTTCCAAAAGTGGCGCGCCATCTTTAACAACCGTTGGACGACAACCAAAGCTTGCAACACCATCATACAAAACACCGTTCGCACGACGTAAACGCACCGCATAAACACCATGAGCCAAGCGAACTTGGGAAGGCAACATTTGATTAGCGGTAGGAAATCCCAAAAGACGTCCAAGTTTATCGCCTTGAATAATATTGGAGCATACCCGATAGTGATACCCTAACAAATGAGCCGCTTTTTCTACGTTCCCTTGTGAGAGAAGCTGTCGAATAAAACTAGAGGAAATAATCAACTGTTTTGAATCTTGAAGACGAGAAACACAAGGAACTTGCACAACCTCAAATCCATATTTTTTTCCCCTTTGGCAAAGAAGATGTGAATTTCCACTTTTCTGATGACCAAATTGAAAATTTTCCCCTGTCACCACAACTGAAACATCAAAAACCTGTTTTAAAATCGATTTGATAAATTCATCCGCTGAAAGCGTGGCAAAGTGCGCATCAAAGGGCTGTTCAATCACGCCATTAAAGCCAAGGACTTTAAAAATTTCAGCTTTTTCAGCTGCCTCTGTCAAACGATAGACAGGAGCTGAACGTTGAAAAAAACTTCTTGGATGTGGTTCAAAGGTTAAAACAACTGCTGGTTTCTTTTTTATCTGCGCGAAATCAAGCGCTTTTTGCAACACCATCTGATGTCCGCAATGAACACCATCAAAATTTCCAAGTGCCAACACGGCTCCCCACCAAGCCGAGGGAAACATGTGAGTCCCCTGAAGACGCAAAAAATTAGCCATTACTGAAGTGCCCACATGATTGCTTGTGGTTTATAACCATGACGTTCAAGAAAAGAATGCAAAGCTTGCTTATCCACCACACCATTTTGCGCATAATCATAATGATGAATCCCCCCCATAATATAAAGGGCATCAAGACCAAAATGAGCTGCCCCCTTAATATCTGTCAAAAGACCATCACCGATAGCTAAAACTTGACTTTTTTCCACAATTCCACGAATGTTTTGAAGTTTTTCAAAGGCACACTCATAAATAGGCGCGTGAGGTTTTCCAGCAATGCGTACTTCCCCCCCTAATTGTTGATAAAGACGCGCCAATGCACCAGCGCACCAAAATTCTTTATTTCCATAATGGACAATCACATCAGGATTAGCACAAATAAAAGGTAAATTCCGCGCCCGCATGCGAAGAAACATCTCCTCATAAGCAGAGGGTTCTTCGTCAAAATCTTCAAGAAAACCGCTACAGACGACAACAGAAGCCTCCCATTCTTCAACAAATTCACACTCTAACCCTTCAAACAGCACCAAATCACGTTGTGAACCAATAAAAAAAACTTTACGCGGAGCAGTCCGAATGAGATCGCGCGTTACATCCCCTGAAGTGATAATGGCATCATAATAGTCACGATGAACATTCATGCTTTGTAATTGAGCAGAAACATCTTCCCGTAGCCGAGGAGAATTGGTCAATAAAATAACACTTTTTCCCATTTGTCGAATTTTATACAATGCTTTCAACGCTGGTTCAAATGCATGTACACCGTTATGCACAACACCCCACACATCACAAAAAACAGCATCATAACGCGTTATAATAGTCTCAATATGGGTAAGTTCATTCATGGTGCACCTATCTTTATTTATCATTTAAAGCTGTCTTTTATTCCAAAACTACTTACCGAAAGATAATACTTGTGTCATCTGCTTTCTCAAACCATATTCCAACTTTGCATCGCTTATAGAAATCATAAGAAATGACAAAATAAATAAGTTATCGTTAAGTTGTGCAAAATTCTAAAACGCTTTATATCAAAAGCTTATCATTCCACAATGCTCATTTTTCTCATAAAAACTTTAATTCTAACAATAACTGCGTTGATACAGTTTTTTATCTAAAACACGCACATTCTTTAAAACGAACAAAAAAACTCCTTAAAAAAACGCTTCCCTAAGTATAGAATTATTGATTTATAATAATAATTTATTATTCATACATAATGAGAAACCAAAATATCTTTTCTCATTTCAAATCTGTTGATATTGAATCAATCAAAACTATTCGCTTGCACATTATAAGCAGGATGAGCGTATAAATAAAAACACGTGAAGAGAGAAAAAATAGCTTTTATCCTCCCTTTCAAAGGTAAAAACTGTCGTAATATTTTAAACTGACAAAGAGTATGTGCCCTCCAAGCATCTTTTTTTTCAGTAAAGATAGAAATATAGCTTTTATCCCATTCATCGAAGCTTTTACGTTATACACTTTACAAAACGCCATTCGTGAAATGGGCGCTAACATTGAGAAATATCTTCTTAAAACAAACATGTGAATATACAACAACCAAATCTATTCTGTTTTGA
>NZ_JBHIMK010000178.1:0-2510 GCF_042194085.1 Bartonella sp. MU70NMGDW | reverse complement strand
TTAACTGTCGTTGGAAGAGCCTTCAAAGGTACCGATAACACATAGCAAATCGTATTTTTGGGCGATTTATAAGAATAAGCCCCCCACGCTTCAAATTGATTTAAACGATTTGGCGTTTGTGCATATGCTGCCCCAGCTGTAACCAGAACCATTACAAATGCAGCAATAACAGTCTTTTCAAACATCTTTATTTAGCTCACTTCTTTAGTCTCTAACAAGATTCTCTTCATTGGAAAAATTCAAAAAACTTCTCTATACCCACGTATCACTGTCCTAATTCCTCCAATAAGCGAAATATTTTCACACCAATCAGAATAGATTTCTACGTTTCATTGTGACCTTTTAGTCGTTACCAAAATATAAACTTCTTATTCAATAACCACATTAAAAAATAACATTTTCATTTTATGCCACTCATTTCGTTGTTTTATAAAAAACGATTTCTTTAAGCAATAGAACTTCAAAACAAGATGAAAATATACCTCTGCTCTGTTAAGAAATAAACTATACTCTTTATATCACAAGAAATCTGCTGCAAAATTTTGCAAATACACCCTGTACTCCCAAAAAATTTCACAGCCTTGCGAATATCACTTCTCGACTTCACACATTCAATACATTTATGTTTGTAAATACCTCAGCTTTCACTCATTATAGTGCATTCATACTCCGTATTCAACATCGTCCCCATATCGCCTTTTCATAATCTTCAAAATATCTTAAAAAAATAATAAACTACTATCAATACATTGGTCATGAAACATAAATTACTTAGATTCTATCTCAACAACTAAATGTAACTTTGTTTCTTTTGTTCCTATTAACTCTTCTTATATATTTCATCTCCAATTGTTAAGTTCTAAAATGATTTTAGTAGCTTATAATAGCTTAAACATATTATTTTAAATGTATTAGACAATTCCTTTCTTCCTGTTACCAAAAATGTCTTAAGAATTTTTTTGACAAGTCCCCTTATCTTATTTCTAAGTAATTTATAAAAAGAAATATAAAAATTTTTTCTATAGAAGTTCTAACATTACCGTTTTTTAAACAACATTTTAATCAATTAAAGGCACTTGAATAAATCTTCCTATGAACAAAAACTCTTTCACCCAACCTAAAGGCATAATTTTCATTATTACCGTACAAAATTATTTTTTAGTATGAGCTCTATACAACAGCTGACATCTAAATCATACCTATTAAAATAATTGATATTCCTATTTTGAAAAAGCAAACCGGCACCATAACACTTTGCCAGCTTCTAATATTGCTACAGCCCTTGGCACTTGAGACGGTTCATAAGAAGCATTTTTACTCCTTGTCTTATACAGTTTTATCCACACGGCTTTCCTCGATTGCAATGTGTAAGTGAATGGTTTTGATTGATTCAACACAAATAGGTTCGGCATGAGGAAATCTTACAATATTCGGATCTCTCATCCAACATGCAAAATTGTGAATTATCTTTTTAAATCAATATATTGACACACACGGGATACAATATCCCTTATTGTCTACTTGAACCTTAATAATATTATCCCTAAATATTTAAATTTAAATTACAAAAAAATTCAATGCACAAATAAACTTTCCTGTTGATTTCTTTCCCGCTTTCAAAGGACGAAGATTCTTAATCCAATCTGGACTGAAAAAGTTTCGATTCTTGTAGAGCGGTCTTCTCTTGTCTTCCCACTCATGTGATTCACTTAACTAAAGGCTCTACAGACAAGTCCTGCTTAAGAATATTTACCACGCACTCTAAAAGCACTTAATATATTAAGAAGACTTAAAGGATTTATCTCACCACACCTCAAATGATAGTATTTTTACAGTATAACAGGATAAAAGAATCCATGAACATAATAATTGGATGCTTTAATATACGAGAACGAGAAAGGACAAGTCCTTCGTTTTTGTTGCTTATTCTTTAACAAGAAGGTTCACTTAGAAATTATTTTTTAAATCTCATGACATAATCTTTTGTTATTAGTCTTAAGATGCAAATTATATTATTTCCCACGCTCTGTGATGCATACCTCGCAATTTATACACTCAATAATACCTTTTAAGCTGCATTTGATTCTGAAGTTTGAATCAATAAAGCATAAAGCGCATTGGCATTATGCGTATTGCGCAACTTTTGCACAACATCAGCATGACGCAAAACACGTGCAATCTGTGATAAAGCTTTTAAGTGATCTGCACCAGCATTTTCAGGTGCCAAAAGGAGAAAAATAAGATCTATAGGTTCGTCATCGAGAGCTTCAAAATCAACAGGACTTTCAAGACGTGCAAATATACCAATAATCCGATTAATATCAGGTAATTTCCCATGAGGAATCGCAATACCACCACCCAAACCCGTTGAACCAAGCTTCTCGCGTTGCAAAACAACATCAAAAATTACATGTTCACTAAGACCTGTCAGCTTAGAAGCCTTTTCGGCTAAAATTTGTAGAACTTGTTTTTTCGAATTAGCCTTAAGAGCCGGGATGATCGCTTCCGGT
>NZ_JBHIMK010000177.1:0-2512 GCF_042194085.1 Bartonella sp. MU70NMGDW | reverse complement strand
AATGGAACTGGTGCAACTGCCAACCCCGTCGCAGCAGAACTCATTGGCATTGCTGAACGCCTACGCGCTATTGTGGTTCTTGATGCACCAAACAGCACAGATGAAGCAGCCCTTAGCACAGCAAAGGATTTTGATTCAAAGCGCGTCATTCTTATTGACCCTTTTGTAAAGGTGAATCGTTATGGAAAAATTGTAGAACAGCCAGCAAGTGCAGCAGTTGCTGGTGTCATTGCTAAAACTGATTTTACACACGGTTTTTGGCATTCTCCTTCAAACAAAGTGATCAATGGCATTGTTGGAACTGCACGCCCCATTGATTTTTCCATTGGTGATAGATCAAGCCGTGCCAACCTTCTTAATGAACAAAACATCACAACAATTATCCGCGAAAATGGTTATCGCCTCTGGGGTAATCGCACCCTTTCAAGTGATACAAAATTTGCTTTCTTATCGGTGGTGAGAACCGCAGATATGATCAATGATGCCATTTTGCGCGGGCATCTATGGGCTGTCGACCGCAATATCAAAAAAACTTACATGAATGACGTGAGTGAAAGCGTTAATGCCTATTTGCGTGATCTAAAAGCGCAAGGCGCCATTCTTGGGGGGCATTGTACGCCTGATCCAGAATTGAATACAGCAAGCGCTATTGAAAGCGGCAAAGTCTATTTCAATGTCGAATTCACACCAACAACACCAGCAGAACATATCACTTTCCGTTCACGCATTGTAAATGATTACTTAGAGGAGATCTTTTAATGACTGTACCAGTTTTACCAAGGGTTCTAAAATATTTTAACATTTTTGTCGACGGCATTCCCTATCAAGCAAAATGTGAAAGCGTAACACTACCAAATTTGAGTTTGGTCGTTGAAAGTTATCGCGGTGGCGGCATGGATAGCTCCATTGAGGTTGATCTTGGTCTTGAAACCCTCATCCTTACCATGACCATTTCTGATTGCTCTCCAGAGTTAATGGCACTGTTGGGACGTTCTGATGTTGACATCTCATTACGCAGTTCGATGCAAGCCCAAGGCACACCCGCAGAAGGTGTTGTCATCACCATGAGAGGGATATGCAAAGGCTTTGAAATGGCAGAATGGCAACCGGGAAGCAAAGCAACTTCTACGGCGACCTTCACATTGCAGTATTTCAAATATGTTCAAAAAGATATGGAAATTGTTGAGATAGACGTCCTTAACTTGGTGAGAAAATTCAATGGCGTTAATCAATTAGCAGACCATAGAGCAAATATAGGATTATAAAAATGACAGTCCAAACAAGCATTACACATAAATTACTTATACCTGTTACATTTGAAGGAAAAGAACACACCGAAATCACCTTACGGCGCCCCAAAACAAAAGATGTGCAAGCAATCGATAAGAAGGAAGGCGTTGAACAAACAATCGCTATGGTTTCGCGCCTTTCTGAATGGCCACATGAGGCTGTTGGTGAACTCGATATTGATGACTTATCAAGCATTGGGGAGATTTTGGAGTCTTTTATCAAGCGGCGGGACACCTCGACTGGGAAACCGCCGCAAAACTCATAGCCGATATTGCCATTGTTTTTCATTGGTCCCTTTCGGACATGATGGAAATGGAACCGCAAGAGTTAATATTCTGGCGAAAACAAGCAGCAGAAAGGTATAAGACAAAATGAGTGAAAAAGTTGCTGATGCAAAGGTGAAATTGTCTCTTGAAGATAAACTCACTGCACCTCTTAAACATCTTCAAAAAAAAATCGATACATTGTCAAAAACACTCTCACAGAGATTGAGTATTCCTCGCTTTTCTGCTGCGGTAAAAAATATGACGGCAAGCCTTAAAGGCGTTCAAGGTGCCCTGGGCACAGCAGCAAACCGCGCTTCAGTCTTTACTGGTGCTTTAGGATTTGCTGATGGTGGTCTTGTAGCAAGCTTGACCGCCGTCACCATGAAAACCATGAATATGGGCGATAGTCTTCACCATGCCTCACGACATTTAGGCATGAGTGTTGCAGCACTTCAATTATGGGGCGATGCAGCGGATAATTCAGGATATTCTGCCGAACTCTTTCAACAATCCTTAGCGGTTTTAAATAAGCGTTCCGCACAAGCATATGCTGGACAACAAAGAGGCATTATGGGGTTTGAGGCGCTTGGTATTTCTGTCAAAAACGCCTCGGGAAAACTCAAAACAAATTCTACCTTGTTGGAAGAAATTGCCGATAAGATGAGTAAGATGAAAAATCAAGCACAAAGACAGCATATTGCTTCTCTGCTGTTTGGTGGTGATGGCAAGGAAATGGCCGCCATGCTTGCACAAGGGATGGCGCCCATAAAAGAGCTCTTTGCAAAGGCTAGGAAAGGAAAATGGCTGATAGGTGCCGATGTTGCACGCTATGCAGCAGATTTAAGTGACAAGCTTGGTGCCTTTAAGAAAAAAATAGAGGGTATCGCGAGCTTTATTGGCGCGCGTTTCATGCCCGTGATCAATGACATGATTGACGGTTTTTCTCGCCTGATTGA
>NZ_JBHIMK010000176.1:0-2516 GCF_042194085.1 Bartonella sp. MU70NMGDW | reverse complement strand
GGTGAATTCACACGCAAAATGGGTATGCTGGTTGCAAAAGACAATGTTGGTTTCGGCATGCGATCATGGCGCTATGCTGCCGTTATTAATGATGGTGTGGTTGAGCAATGGTTTGAAGAAGCGGGTTTTTCAGACAATTGCATGACAGATCCTTACGAAGTCTCTTCACCACAAAATGTTTTAAAAGCTTTGAAAAGCTAATTCCGCCCCCAAAGTCGTCCATTTAAACAAAATTTAACGACACAAATTTCCTTAGTAAAGAAAATTTGTGTCGTTTGTATTTTTTGAAACATCTATTTGTCAAAGCAGACACTATAATTTGGTTGAGCGTTTTCGGTAAGAAAATATCCCAGCAATAAATTTTTAATAGGTATTTCACGTTTTAACTGCTTTGAAAAAACTTTGTGTCAAACAATAATTTGATTTATAAAGATAATTTATAATTTTTCATGTCGAATGAGATGCACTGAATATCATAAGATTGTTTTATTTTATCCCTTCTTATATTGAATCTCTTAAAACTATTTTCTTGCTCATTAGCACGTGAGATTGGCATATGAATAAACGGTTAAAAAGAGTATAAATGCGTCTCATAAACGCTCTAAAACACAAAAGCTATGAACATCATTACTGCAAGCTTCACAAAAGCATCAAGAAAAAAATATGGTATAAAAACGGCTCTGCATAAATAACCGTTCATGAAGAATATTAAATAAAAACAGATCCCGTAAACATTCCAATTCACATACAATAAACAGATTCATTGCTGTTTTAATAGTCATTTATTCTAAGCTTTTATTTTTCTCTAAGAGAAAAACAGTTAAAGAAGGCGTCTATTTGGATATTCTACCATAAAGTGTTTTTTCATTTCTTCCTCTTCTATCTCTTCCTCTTCATCGAGCTCAAAATCTTCATCACATTCAGGAAGACCAAAAATATCTGGATTAATGAAATAACAATATTTTTTTGTCCCCTTCGCTACAATTTTATTCTCTTCTAATTCTTTGATACCTTCTTTAAAACTTTCAAAATTAAGATATTCTGGTTCTTGAATTGAAAGATCACAAATCAAAAATTCATTGAGAGTATCCTCATCTAATCTTACCTGATCAAACCATAAATCCACATCATCTTCATCTGACATTTTCCCTACTTGCCACAACATCACAAAAAATGCTTTCATACCACTAAATGACAGCCCAAAAATCATACGCCGGCTATCGGACGCTCCTGAAAACGTAATTTGCGGAAGATCTTCAAATCCGAAATTTGAAGGAGGAAGTTTAAATGATTTTCCAATATCTTCAGGTTTTTTCAAAATAAAGGGATTTCTTTCATATAACACTGTAAAATCATATTGGGCCATTTTCATTTCTCCGTAAAAAATTGATTTGTTATAATAAATGAATAATTTCAAATGGTTTTCATTATAATCTCTTATAATGCCTCCCATATTTTTCCTTTAAAAATTGTCTGATTTAAGTTATTCGTTGCTTTTGAAACTAAAAAAATCTTCTAAAATAAAACTCTTGAGATTTCTTTCATCTCTCATGGATGTGAGATTGTAGACTGCCGACAATAAAACAGTAGAAAATATGATATCAGCAAATGAGAATTCAAAAATTAAATCCATATGAATGAATGATGATCAATATTGCTATAAACTATTGGGTTTCTGTTATTGATCATCAATTTTTCTAAACAGGGTTGCGTCAAGGACCTCAAATGCTTCAGTGTCCAGTATTTTGCTTTACGAAGGTGCTTACCTCGCGTCCTCAAAAGCATTTTCACCTTTAAAAATTGCTTTTATGCCGCAGGAACTTTAAAAAAAATAACGCGATTTTAAGAATATCTAAACAAGTAAAATACAAATTCTGAAAATTGAAGAAGAAATGTTCAAGCTTTTCCTAACAATTTCTTTCACAAAACTTTTATCATTATCGTTTTTGCGCTGCCAAAATATCTTGTACTGTTTGAACCAATTGCTCTTCATCAATCATCACTTGCGCAGGACGGCTTTCACGCCATGTTTGATTATCTTTGATCTCATGAGACAAACGCGCTCCTTCAATCAAATCTTTAATCTGTATTTTCCCGCTCTCACGTTCTTGTGAACCTTGGATAACCACACAAGGCGCTTGACGTCGATCTGCATATTTCATCTGCGCTTTAATTCCCGATGCCCCCAAATAGAGCTCAGCACGAATTCCCGCATTTCGCAATTGCATCACCATTTTTTGATAACCAGCAACCGCCTCTGGTTCTTTATCCATCCTCAGTACCACAACCGGCCCTGTTGTGTCCTTCATAGGCAACTTTCCAAGATTTTGCAAAGCAGCGATCAAGCGTGAAACACCGATTGAAAAACCTGTTGCCGGAATATTTTCACCACGAAAGCGTGCCACCAATCCATCATAGCGCCCACCACCACCAACGGAGCCAAAAACAACTTTTTGCCCATCATCATTGAGAACATCAAAAAGCAATGCCGCCTCAAAAACAGGTCCCGTATAATA
>NZ_JBHIMK010000175.1:0-2524 GCF_042194085.1 Bartonella sp. MU70NMGDW | reverse complement strand
TTTAAAATGCGCGTCATCTTATTCGGAACGCCTTTGACACGCCCTTGACCTGCCTTTGGGGGTATACGCTTTTTAATCGGTTGTGGAGCCTGTTCTGTATTTTGTGATGTCATAAAATACACCCTCCAGATAATAAAAAACCCCGCATTTGCGGGGATTCCAAACTGCACTGCCTCTCGTTTAGACACAATACGACCAAGTACAGTAATAACATTAAATACGATTTGCTACAATTTGTCAATAAGAAAACGATACATATTGATGCAATTATAGAATCAATATAAATTCGATATGAAATTTTCCCCTAAATAAAGAAAAAAGATGTCTTTAGTAATATTACTAGTTTGGTATTTCGATATCATTAGCTTATGGACTGCTTTTATAATAGCAATTATTGCTCTTGTTTATAATGAATATAGTCTTTCAGTAGCAAATGATAAAATTAGGAAATTAACAGATGAAATTAAGAAGTTAAAAGATGAAATTAAGAAAGCAGAAGATTAAGAAGTTTAAAATCTGATTGCCAGTAAACCTAACGATCAAAATACTTATCAAGCGCATTAAGAGCAACGCGCAGTGAATTCACAAGATGTGGTAGCATTTGATCTTCTATGACGAGGTACTGTAACGCTGCATAAAGGTTATATTGTCTATAGAGGCATTGCGCTTCTTTTATTGCTTCTTGCGTATTAAAAAATTGTTCTGTTGCAAACTCTACCCACTTGTCTCTTGCTTTATCATCAGATGATGACGGCATTTCGTCATAAATCGCATTAGGCAAGCCCTTTGCACAAAGGTAATTATTCCTTATCTGTAGGTACTGTTGCGCGGCGTCGTATTGCTCTTGAGTAAGCACGCCTTGCAAGCAAAGCCGCCCGATATAGGTACCAGAAAGTGGATTTTTTGCCTCTTGTAGCGTTAAACCGAAGCGCTTTGCACGCATTTCTATTGCCAATTTATCAACGGCTTCACGCGGTGCTTTTGCACGTGATATACGTCCGTTTGGTTCTCTTACCTGCCCTGCTATTTTAGGGCGTCCCCTCTTTTTATTTTTTTTCACTTATACCCTCAGATGCCTTCTTGATATATTGCCAGATTTTCTCTGATCTTGACTGTGTCTTTCTCTTCAAATTGCGTAGCCACACAACAAAAGCAGCTATTATAATTGCAACTGTTATCTTCGTTCCAAATTGACTACAATCCCATAGCAATTCTAAAAACAGAGATATGAGCGCACCCAACAAAATGCCCATTACTGTATCAAAATGATGTGCGTACATTGCACAGTCTCTTAGCGACTCTATTTCTTGTTCTGTAACAGCATAATGAGTTGTTACTCTAGAACGACAATCTGCAGTAACTTTAAAAAACTGCTGCGATGATACAGACGACTTATCTTCATCTTCAACAGTATTACTAGCTCGCTGAAGTTGCTCAAGATGAATGGACGGATTCTCTTTCATCAGCAGCTTTCAAATATCCGTTAATTTTTTTAGTGAAATATTCTCTAATGTCATCATCATTCAACACCACCCCCCATCGCCGTGGATCATACACTTTATCCCAAGGTGCTCCTTTTTCATGAGAGATTTCACGCAAAAGCCAAGGTTCAAAATTCTTATAAGCATTCCAAACAATCTCTAATAACTTAACTGTATATTCATCAGCTGAATCTTTAGACATTTTAGGGACAAAAATTTCTCCTGTCTCTAAATCAACTGTTCGAGAATAGCAATCGATAAAACGCCTTCCCCAATCTTTAAACTCATGATAAAGAGCCGGAATCACGGGACCATGCTGCCATGCTTCTATACGATCAGGAAAGAGACGCTTACCTGTAGCTGCTAACATCCATCCATACGCAAGATACACCAGTTTAATGAGCTTCATAGGAGAAATTGGGATATTCTCTTCACGTCCCTTTTCAAGAAAGAAGTTAGCAATTTGCTGAACTTGGTACATATCATTCATACCCCACAAAATATACAACTTTACAGAATTGCTTTAACATGATCACTTTCCTCATTCAATAATATCCTTAAAAAGGAACACTGTCATTCATAACGGTATGGGGCGTATCAAGAGGTCTATAAATGCTTCTGTCATAAGCAGATGATGACGGCTCTTGATTATCATCATTTTTGCCATCTAAAAGCTTTAACTCGCCTTTGTACTGAGGCAATATGACTTCTGTTACATAGCGATCAACACCGTTTTTATCTTGCCATTTACGGGTTTGTAGTCGCCCCTCGATATAAACTTTGCTGCCCTTATTCAGATACTGGAGAGCTATTTTTGCAAGATGTGGATTAAACACCACAATGGAATGCCATTCGGTTTTGTCTACTTTCTTATTGGTTGCCTTGTCTGTATAGCTCTCAGACGTTGCCATTCGAAAATTGACCACCTCACCACCAGAAGGCATAGTTTTGCTTTCTGGATTGGCACCTAAATGACCAATTAAAATCACTTTATTAAGCATGTTTGTAAGTCCCATTAAATGATGTAAAGATCATAACATGTT
>NZ_JBHIMK010000174.1:0-2588 GCF_042194085.1 Bartonella sp. MU70NMGDW | reverse complement strand
CGTGACAGAGTTGATGGATGTTATTATTCATCATGATGTACGCATGGGTACTGCACTTGAGGAATCTTGAATTTTTTTGAGAAAATTATCAGATCATCTTTGAATAAAGGTCTGATTTTAATGCGGGATTTTGGCAATTACAAAAGGTATGACTACTAACTATGTGAGTTATGTAATAACGGCTTGTGGGATTGAACTTAGTATTTTAATTGCACGTTATCATGAACTTAAACATTCGATTTTTACGGTTAAAGAAGAAAAAATCATCATGATATGGTTGTTAGAAAATTTTGTGGCGTTTGTTGCCAATTGCGGCTTCGTATTGAAGAAATAAAATTTACATCGATTGTTTCACGGTTTTTAGGTCGTATTAATAAAATTAAGGCTGTTCTTGGTTCCCCTTTTAAATCGTTTATTTTTTTAAAAAAGGTTATGCATATACATAATAAAACCCCTAAACATAACTGTATTGTAACAAAAATGAGTATTCAAATGAACACACTCAAA
Source organism: Bartonella sp. MU70NMGDW (assembly GCF_042194085.1). Taxonomy (NCBI): domain Bacteria; kingdom Pseudomonadati; phylum Pseudomonadota; class Alphaproteobacteria; order Hyphomicrobiales; family Bartonellaceae; genus Bartonella; species Bartonella sp. MU70NMGDW. The sequence continues at coordinate 2,081 of NZ_JBHIMK010000174.1, read as the reverse complement.
ATACTAACTTGACCTACTGTTACGATAAAATGGTTGATGAAAAAAAGAAAAAGGAAGAAACAACCTTATCTTCAAAAAACAACAAATTGCTTCACATCAGAACTTTTAACTGAAGCTTTGCCTAATGTGGTAATGTTCGTGAAAATGGGTTGGAATCTAAAAGAGATTTAATCGGTTCCATGGAATTTTTAGCTAAAATGAAAGAGATTTCTTCTCAGGCGCTTGAAGAAGCTAAAAAACAATAGGAAATAAAAAAGTTTTTCTGGCCATTGCTATAATTTTCGAAAAACACGGTAAAGAACTCGTGAAATCATCTGGAGGGTATTTGCGTGGCATGATTGCTAAAGAAAATCGAGGAGAATTGGATCTAGAACGTTTTTCTATGCCTTTCTGAATGAAGGCATAAAATAATAAATATTTAAATTGTTTGTAATTAAAATGATTACTTATCAAACGTTTAAAGCGTCTTATTCTATTCGGAAACCAACCACAAAATTGCTTTTTGTTTTTTAGGTTTGAGTTTTCTAAAACCTCTTAAAAAGAAGTATTCTTCTTTACTGGAAATTCCTTCATCACAAGAGTATGAAATATTTCTTTTTTGTGAAATATCGGTATAAAAAAAGGAGTTATGAACATCTAGTATGTTAGCAATTTCCTGTAAACAGCCAGCTCCTACACGATTTGAGCCGTTCTCATATTTTGGGATTTGTTGGAAGCTTACTCCTAATTCTTTTTGAGAAATTCCCATGAAGTTTCTTCTGGTGCGAATTTTTTTTCCTACAGAAATGTCATTTAAATGTGGAGTTTTGTTTTGCACTTTAAATTCCCCCCTACCGGGTGCGAGCGCCCTCGCATTGGTATTCCGGGAGTAGTAAAGTACTGAAGTTTGAATCAGTATTCTGCTTTTAGTGCTGAGAAGCACTTGGACATAACAAAATCTCCCAGAACCCCAAGAAGACCCCTATAATGGGCTAATTTTTTTAGAACTTAGGGCTTTACTTCCCTTATTGATCATTGCGTAGATAACCAATTACTCTCACTCATAAAATAATCTTGAAAGCTTAGCAATAAAAATAGTTTTTATTTATAAACTTGATTTTTAAATGAGAGGCTATCCGCCTCTCAAACTCTCCGGAACGCTCACCAAAATCATGACATCAGACCCGCGTTTAATGAGATGACTAACAATCCTAGGTTCTTAAGGTCAAGGAGACCATTACATGGCGCCTAACGGCGTCCTTGACAAAGAAACCATACCGGCTTGTTTTGTCCCTCTCACGCGGCTCCGAAATCATGATTAGAACGGGAGCTTTTAAGGGCATATACTTCAAAAGAAAGAGATAAAAATTATAAGCTATTTTATGAGATAAATATTTGAAAATATTATAAAAAAAGACAAAAATAGTTGACAATAAATGGGTATTTTGCTGTATAAATACTTAAGTGCAGAAAACACTAAACCAATAGTGGATAGATTACGAAACAATCTTTCCCTTGTCTTTAAAAAACTGACTGTCTTTTATGCTTTTATTAGCATATATAGTGATTTTGTCGGGTGTGGTTATGCCATACAACACCCTTATGGGGAAAAGCATAACAACAGACTTTAGGCTGTGTTTTGAGCACCCGACGCCTTATAGGATGTCAATTCAAAACTTTTAAACTGTAAGGAGTTCATTGTGAACGCTATCTCAAAAAAATATAAATTTACAAACGAAACCCAAACAAGTTGGTGATCATACTCTTTATCGCATCCGTGTATCAAGGGACTTTGGTGATGTTAATGCTGGTGACCTTGGTGGTTTTATTGAAAAGGAAAAAACTATCGCATCATGGTAATTGCTGGGTGTATGACAAGGCGCGCGTGCTTCAAAATGCACGGATTTATGGCAATGCTAAAATTTATGATAACGCTTCTATTAAATGGGCATGCCTATATTTTTAATGCTGCTGTTGTGTGTGGTGCTACCGTATCTGGTTATTCTCTCATTCATAGAGATGTCTTTTTTTGATTTTCCTTTTTCTTTTACTTATTCGTAAACCAGTTATTATTTTAACAGAGTTTATAGCAGGGGGGATTT
>NZ_JBHIMK010000173.1:0-2594 GCF_042194085.1 Bartonella sp. MU70NMGDW | reverse complement strand
ATCAATGAAGCCTTTACAAAGAGCAAATAAGCGTACAAAAGAGCTTGCTTGCTATATAAATAAAATTTAAAAGCAGAGATTGTTTATTAAGCAGTCTTTGCTTTTTTTAATTTTGTTAGAAAATGATTTAACGTGAAGAATTACTGGATAACCATAACACTTCTCATTCTCCTGTCTATCCTCAGCATTTTTGTTGGTTATTCTGATGTCACACCTTCTGACCTTTTCGCAGCCGATCCCCATGCGTGGCTTATTTTTTGGCAAACCCGTCTTCCTCGTACCATTGCAATCCTTTTAGTAGGTGCATCACTTGCACTTTCAGGTATGATTATGCAACTATTGACACGCAATCGCTTTGTCGAGCCATCAACCGCTGGAACTGTTGAATCTGCTTCCCTTGGCATTCTTTTTATTATGATTTTTTTACCCGATATCCCTGTTTTAGGAAAAATGGTCGTTGCGACAATTTTTGCCATGGCAGGCACTTTACTTTTTATGTTTTTATTGCGACGCATTCCTCTAAAATCTGCTCTCATTGTACCCCTTACAGGGATTATGCTAAGCTATATTATTGGCTCTTTAACCAATGCCATTGCAGATTATGAAATGTTACTCCCTTCTCTTCAAGCTTACTTATTTGGCAGTTTTTCGATGGTTCTTGAAGGAAAATATGAACTCTTATGGTTATCCCTTCCCCTTTGTATTCTAGCCTATTGTACTGCTGATCGCTTTACGGTTGCAAGTTTGGGAGAAGATTTAACCAATAACCTTGGATTGAATTATCGTGTTGTCATGTTTTTTGGTCTTTTTATTGTCGCCTCAATCACTGCTGTTGTTGTCTGTACCATTGGCCGTATTCCTTTTGTTGGACTCATTGTGCCCAACCTTGTGTCAAATTTCATGGGCGATAATATGCGCCGTACTGCTCCTTGGGTGGCCATCAGCGGTGCAGGATTGGTCTTGATTTGTGATCTTGTAGGACGAATAATTCATCCCTCTCTTGAAATTCCCATCAGCACTATGATGGGTGTAATCGGTAGTTTTATTTTTATGATACTGCTTTTACGCTGGAGAAAGCGTCTTGGATAGAAGAAGAAAAACAATATGTGTACTAACAACACTTATCATCATAGCATGTACTGTCATTAGTCTTTACATGACGTGGAATATCAATGTTTATACATGGACATTTCGTCTTACAAAACTTTCCTCTCTGCTTCTTATTGCCTATGCAATAAGCGTTTCTACGGTTTTATTTCAAACAATCGTTAATAACCGTCTTCTTACCCCTTCAATTATGGGATTTGATCAGCTTTATATTTTAATAAAGACTGTTCTGATATATTTTGTAGGCTCTCTTTCTTTGCCCTTTTTAAATGAAGAAGGACAACTCATTCTCGAAGCCCTCATTCTTATTCTTTTTTCAATAAGCCTTTTTCGCTGGCTATTTTCAGGAAGCCTAAAAGGACTTCACTTAACGCTTTTAATTGGTGTTGTTTTAGGCGGCTTTTTTTTCAGTTTACGGATGTTTATGCAATTGCAATTAAATCCAGACCAAATGATGAATTTAACGGATATTATGTTTGCAAATTTTAATAAATTTAATACGTCCCTCGTAAGCTTTGCCACAATCATTGTCTTCATTGTGAGTCTGATTGGATGGTATTCTCGTCATCTTCTTGATATTTTGGCTTTGGGACGTGATAATGCTCTTAATCTTGGCGTTAACTACCACAAAAGTGCGACAGCTGTCCTTATTTTTGTTTCCATTCTCGTTTCCATTTCTACCGCATTAGTAGGCCCAGTCACCTTTTTTGGACTGTTAGTTGCCAACCTTTCCTATGAACTTTCTCCTCAAGCAAAACACAGTGTTGTTGTGCCGATTGCAATATTATTAGCGATTATTTGTTTGGTGGGAGGACAATTTATTTTAGAGCAAATTTTTCACATGGCAGGACGTTTAAGTTTTATCATTGAATTTTGTGGGGGTATTGTTTTCTTAATATTACTGATGAAGGGAAAACTAAAATGATTGAGATCAATCATCTTTCCAAGGCTTACGGAGCACGATTGATTATCGATAATTTATGCCTTCATCTTCCCAAAGGGGGGATTATTTCTCTCATTGGGCCCAATGGTTCGGGAAAATCAACTCTTTTAATGCTGATAAGACGTCTTTTGCCACACCATAATGGTACAATTCATATCGACGGCTTTGATATTGATAAAATGCCCCACGATATTTTGGCTCAAAAACTCTCAATTTTGCGTCAAGATAATCCTTTATCCTTCCGTTTAACCGTGTACGATTTAGTAAGTTTCGGACGCTATCCTTATTCAAAAGGCTGGTATACACATGAAGATAAACAATTTATCGACAGTTCGCTACGCTATCTCGGCTTACAAGATTTAAAAGATCATTTTTTAGATGAGCTTTCTGGCGGTCAGCGTCAACGCGCTTTTATAGCCATGGTTATCTGCCAAGATACTGATTATCTTCTCTTAGATGAACCATTAAACAATCTGGATATGAAACATGCCGTTTCTATGATGAAGCAGTTACGCCGCACAGCTGATGAACTGAAAAAAACCAT